>DATIWW010000173.1:0-8102 GCA_035519175.1 Terriglobales bacterium | reverse complement strand
GGCGGCCGGCCCTTCCAGGACCGGCGCTTCCTGATCTCGCGCACCACCTACCAGTTCACCCCCAAGCTGCGGGCGCGGGTGCTGGCCCAGTACGAGAGCGACATCCACGGCCACAACCTGAGCGTGAATTCGCTGCTGGCCTACGACTTCACGGCGCGCAGTGCGCTCTTCCTCGGCTACAACCACCAGCGGCATGTGCCCTTGCAGCCCGCCGACCTGGGGAACGAGGTGTTTGTGAAGCTGTCGTACCTGTTCTCGTTCTAGGGGAGCCGCCGGCCTAGCGCTGCAGGCGGGAACGCATCTGCTCGGCCGCGCCATAGACGGCGCGCAGCTTGGCCTCGAGGCCGGAAGGCAGGGAGGGCGTGGCCAGGGCGAGCTGCGAAGAGAGCAGGATGCCGGTAACCGAGCTGTTGAGTTCGTTGCGCAGCATGGTGGCGGCGGCCTTCATGGCCAGGCGCTGCTCGCGCTCGCGGCGGTAGAGGGCGGCGCGCACGCTGCGCACCACGCGCTCGCGCCCGCTGATGGCCAGATTGACGATCACCGGGATGGCGGTGCCGGCGCGCTGCAGCAGCAGCTCGCCGCCGGCGGGATCCAGGTCCCAGAAGGCTTGGTCCACCACCACGGCGGAGAAATCGCCGGCGCGCAGGGCGGCGGTGGCGCGGCGAAAATTGGCGGCCACGCGCACGCGCTCGCCGGTAGCGCGCTGCACGGCGGCGGCGCATTCGGCGGCGGACTTGTTGTTGGCGATGAGCAGGATCATGGCCGCCCCCCCGCCTCTGCCGGCTCCTCCCGGGCGGCGTACTCCTTCAGCTTGCGGTAGAGCGTGGTCTTGCCGATGCCCAGCAGGCGGGCGGCCAGCAGCTTGTCGCCGTGCACCTGCGCGATGGTCGAGAGGATGGCCTGTTTTTCCAATTCGGCGATGGGAACCACGCGCGGGGTCCCGGGTCCGGCGAGCGGACGCGCCAGGGAGTCCTGCAGGTTGGTGGGCAGGTCGGCCAGGTGGATGAGAGGGCCGGAACTCATGGCACTGGCGCGCTCCAGGCAGTTCTCCAACTCGCGCACATTGCCCGGCCAGTCGTGGTTCATGAGCACCTTGAGGGCGTCGTCGCTGAGGGTGCGCTCCACGCCGTCCACCCGCGTCAGCCGCTCCAGGAAGTGCCCCACCAGCAAGGGGATGTCCGGCTTGCGCTCGCGCAGGGGCGGAATGCGCAGAGCCAGCACGTTAAGGCGGAAGTAAAGGTCCTTGCGGAAGGAGCCCTGCTCCACCAGGGTATCGAGTTCGCGGTTGGTGGCGGCCAGGATGCGTACCTGGATGGGGACGCGGCGGGTGCTGCCCACCGGCCGGATCTCCTTCTCCTGGATGGCGCGCAGCAGCTTGGCCTGCAGGTCCACGGGGAGTTCGGCGACCTCGTCCAGGAAGACGGTGCCGCCGTTGGCGATGGTCAGCAGGCCTTCCTTGGAGCGGGCCGCGCCGGTGAAGGCGCCACGCACGTAGCCGAAGAGCTCGCTCTCGATCAGGGTGGGGACCAGGGAGCCGCAGTCCACCGGGATGAAGGGGCGGTCGCGGTTGGGCCCGGAAAAGTGGATGGAGCGGGCCACCAGCTCCTTGCCGGTGCCGCTCTCTCCCAGGATGAGCACGGGGTGGGAGCTGGAGGCAGCCTTGGCGATGATGCGGTAGATCTTCTCCATCTCCGGGGAGCGGCCGATGAGGTTGCCGAAGCCCTGCTTGGAGCGCACCTTCTCGCGCAGCAGGCGGTTCTCGCCGGCCAGCTTGATGTGGCGGGCGGCGCGCTCCAGCAGGGCGCGCAGCTCTTCCACGTTAAAGGGCTTGGTGACGTAGTCGTAGGCGCCGTTCTTCATGGCCGCGACCGCCGACGGCACGGTGGCGAAGCCGGTGATGACGATGACCTCGGCCTGGGGGCGGCGGCGGCGCACCTGCTGCAGGACCTCGAGGCCGTGAGCGCCGGGAAGCTTCAGATCGAGCAGCACCACGTCGATGCTGCGCGCGTCCAGAAGGCGATAGGCGTGGGCGGCGTCCTCGGCGACGCAGGTCTGAAAGCCCAGCGCCTGGGCGACCTCGCGGCAACCTTCGCGGACGGCGCGGTCGTCGTCGACGATGAGCAGGTTCAGCAGATCGGTACGCAGAGCCTCGGCGGTGGCGGGCATGGTCGCTACCAATCCCATTGTATCCCTCCTTTCGGGGGAGTCCACCCCTCAAGCGGTCTTTTGCCCGGGCCGGCGCCTTCCTGCGAGCAGGCGGCGCACCCGGCGCGCCAGGCGGATCGCATCGAAGGGCTTGGCGAAGGTGAGCGGACGCGCGAACGGGCGCCCCGCCGCTCCCTCGCCGTAGCCCGAGATGTAGAGCACGGGGGTGCCGGCGTGGCTGGCATCCAGCCGCCAGGCCAGCTCCCGCCCGTTCATGCCGGGCAAGACCACGTCGGTGAGCACCAGGTCGATGGCGCCGGGGTGCTGCGCAGCCAGGCGCAGCGCCTGGGGGCCGTCGGCGGCTTCCAGCACGTGATAGCCGTACGCCGCCAGTCCGGCCGCCAGGGCGCGCCGCACCACCTCCGCATCCTCTACCAGCAATATGGTCTCCGAGCCGCCTACGACCGCGGCCTCTTCCTCCTCCTCCGCCCCGGCCCGCGGCGGGGGCGACGCCGGCGCCACCGGCAGCAGCAGGTAGACGGTGGTTCCCTGCCCGGGCTCGCTCTCCAGCCACACGCTGCCGCGATTCTGCTGCACCAGGCCGTAGACGGCGGGCAGACCCAGGCCGCTGCCCCGTCCCGGCGGCTTGGTGGTGAAGTAAGGCTCGAACAGGTGGCGGCGGGCGAGCGCGTCCACTCCGGTGCCGGTGTCGGCGACCGCCAGGCGGACACAGAGGCCGGGCTCCAGGCCGGGATGGCGGGCGGCCTGCTCGGCGCTGATCTCGTGGTGCGAGGTGGCCAGGGTGAGGCGGCCGCCGGCGGGCATGGCGTCGCGGGCGTTCAGCACCAGGTTGAGGATCACCTGGCGCATCTGCGCGGGATCGACGCGCACCCGGGCGGGCCGGGGGGCGGGCTGGTGACGCAGTTCGACATGTTCCCCGATCAGGGGCTGCAGCACCTCCGCCAGGCCGGCGATCAGCCGGTCTAGATCCACCACCTGCGGCTGCGCAGGCTGGCGGCGGGAGAGCCGGGAGAGCTGTTCCACCAGCAGCGCCCCCTGCTCGGCGGCCAGGCGGATCTCCTGGGCACAGGAGCGCCCGGGATGTTGGGAGGGAAGCCGCTCCAACAGCAGCCCGGCATGGATCTGGATGGCGGTCAGCAGGTTGTTGAACTCGTGGGCGACGCCGCCCACCAGACGTCCCAAGTTCTCCAACTGGGCCCGGGTAGGGGTGCCAGGCGACGCGGTGCGGGTTGGGCTGGGAGCGGGCATAGCCGTGGATGCAACTCCGCTGTTTACAGAGCAATCCGGCTTCCGCGCGCGGGAATCCTCCCAAGTGCCTCCCGGAGTGGGAGTTGGGAGCGCACGGCCTGGCAACCCGGCAGCAGGTCCTTCCCGAAACGGAACGCTTCCCTTTCCCTTTGGGAGCTAAGCGACTGCTCATTCGGGAGTTGAATCGTTCCCGTTCTGGAACCCTGCGCGCGGCGGTGGGAATAGGCGTCCTTCGCGCGGTCCGCTCGCCCCGCCTTCAGGATGACGATCCGAGGACCGGTCTCGCGGTCGCGGTCATTGGAACGCCTTCAAGGGTTTGCCGTCATGCGCCGGCGGACGGCGGCGACCAGCTCCTGAGTGGCCGTGGCGGGAAGGCCGTGGGCCTGGGCGCCGCGCAAGATAGGACCGGCGATGGCGTCCAGTTCGGGCGTCCGGCCCGCCTCGACGTCCTTCTGCATGGAAGCGCGCATGCCGGGCGGCAGCCCGGCGATGCCGGCGATCACGGCCGCGGCATCCACCGTGGCGCCCGCGGCGGCGGCCACCGCGCAGGCCTCGCGCACGCTGGCCTCCAGCCGCCCCCGGGCGGCGGGATCAGCCACCACCAGGTCGATGGGAAGGGCGGCGGCGGTGCAGGAGAGGGCGATGGGCGCCAGGAACACGAGCTTGCTCCACAGCAGCGTGCTCTCGCTCTCCACGAACCTGCACTCGAAGCCGAAGCGGCGGAGGTGCTCGACCGAGGCCTCCAGGCGAGGCCGCCCGCTCGCCGCCACGTTCAGGCGCACGAAGGGAGAGCGGTGGACGATCCTCCCGGGGGCCACGCGCTCGCTCTCGACGGCGATGGTGGCGGGCACGACGCGCTCATCCCCGAAGCGGCGACGCAGGAGCGCCACGTGCTCCACGCCGTTGAGCAACGGGACCACGGCGCCGATCTGGGCTGGCGCAGGAACGCTCTCCAGGGCGGCCTCGAGCTGGGTCGCCTTCACGGTGATCCACAGGAGGTCGAACGGCCGGGTGACGGCCGCGCTCACGGAGACCGGGACGGAGAGATTCCCGAAGCGGCTCTCCAGGGAGAGCACGCGCGGGTAGCCGTCCACCGCCTGGGGGCGGACGATGAGGGTGACCGGGTCACCGGCCCCGGCCAGCACCGCGGCGATCAGACCGCCCACGCCACCGGCGCCCAAGATGCCATGCTGCATGCGGGACAAGGTATCACGGCCTTGATTCTTCTTTCACCACAGAGGACGCGGAGGAATGACCGCCGACTCCAAGGACAGCGCGAGGAGGATGAGGGTCGGCGCCTACTGCGGGCGCCGGTTTGCGGCGCCGGCAGGAGCGGAGGCGGTGGATTCCGCCTCCCCTCCCCGGGGCTCGGCGACGATGCCGTCGAAGGTGGTGGTGGCGAAGAGGCGTCCGCCGGCCGAGGTCAGACCGCGCAGAGGCAGGCCGGAGGCCGCCAGACGCCAGCTCCGGCCGCTGTCGTCGCTCTGATACAGGCCGTCGGCGGAGGTGGCCAGCAGGCGGCGGCCGTCCTCGTCACAGAAGATCGAGGTCACGTAGTGTGCCGGCAGTCCGGCCAACACGTGCTCCCAGGTCTCGCCGTTGTCGCGGCTGAGGAAAGCGCCCTCCCGGGTGGCCACCCAGAGGGTGGACTTGGAGTCCACGGTGACGCCGTAGATGGCAGTGATGAACGAGGGCAAGGCCGCGGGATACCACTGCTTTCCCCCGTCCAGGGAGACGACGGCGCTGCGCGTGGTCGCCGCCACGATGATCTGCGGCGTCACGTGCAACGAACTGAAGTCGAGGTTGCCCAGCACCGCGCCGCCGCTCCAGGAGCGCCCGGCGTCGGTGGAGGTGAAGAGTCCGGCCGAAGTGGCGGCCACCCAGCGTCCGGCGACGACCCCCAGCCGCGCCACGCGCGCGCGCAATTCGGAGGTCTCGGTGACCTTGCGCGGCGGAGCGGGTTTGGCTCCCTTGCGCGTCCAGCGCGCCGGCACGATCTTCTCCGTGATGACGGTATTGGCAGGACGCCACTGGGAATCACGGCGCGAGCGCACGAAGACGCCGCGGTTGGTGCCGGCCAGCAGGGTGCCGTCCTCGGCCTGGCGCAGGCTGAAGACGTCGCTGCCGTCGAGGCCGGCGTTCATCTGCGTCCAGTGGGCCCCGGTGTCGTGGGAGACGAAGACCCCGCCGAACTCCTTGTCGTTGACCAGCCCGGCATAGAGGGTGCTGACGTCCTCGCGGTCCACCAGCACGGCGCTCACCTGGCGGTGGGCGAAGCCGCGGTTGGAGGCGGTGAAGCTGAGGCTGGCGTCGTTGGAGACCATGACGCCGCTACGGTCGGTGGCCAGCAGCACGTGGTCGGAGTTGCGCGGGTCCACCAGCACGTCGTTGAGGATGACATTGGCCGGGGTCATGCGCTTCCAGGTCTTGCCCGCATCCACCGTCTTCCACAGGCCCTCGGTGGTGCCGGCATAGACGACCTCGGGATGGTTGGGGTCCTGCTTGAGCACGCGGGTGCGGCGGGCGGAGAAAGGCATGCCCTGGATCTTGTGGAACAGTTCGGCGGCGCTCTCGCTCTTGTAAATGCCGGAGCAGGCGCTCAGGTAGACCACGCTGGGATCGTGCGGATCGACGATGATGGAGAAGACGTCGGAGTCGTCGATGAGGCCCTTCTTGATGCTGTGCCAGGTCTTGCCCCCGTCCTCGGTCTTCCAGGGCAGGTGCCAGGTGCCGGCATAGACGATGTCGGGGTTTTTGGGATCGATGGCCACCGACTCGATGTTCTTGATCTCGGCGTGGTGCTCGGGGGAGATGCGCTCCCAGGTATCGCCGGCGTCGCGGCTGCGGAAGACGCCGTCAAGCGCGCCCGCCACCAGGGTGCGGGGGTCGGAGGCGGCCAGGGCCAGGGCGCGCACCGACTTGCCGTGCATGCCGGGCAGGGCCTCCCAGGTCTTGCCGCCGTCGCGGCTGCGGAAGACGTCGCCGCCGGCGTTCTCCACGCTCCAGGCGGAGACGTAGAGGGTGTTGGGGTCGGCGGGATTGATCAGGATGTGGTCGAGGACGTAGTCGAAGCGCTCGCCCAGGTGGGTGAAGCGCGACCAGGAGACGCCGCCGTCGGTGGAGAGGAACATCTGCCCGGCGCTGGTGCCCAGGTAGATGCGATCCGGGTTCCGGGGGTCGTAGGCAAGACTGCGGACGTCGCCGCCGTCGGGACCCAGCGGGACCCAGGGAGTGGCGGCGTAGAGGGCCGCGGGCACCCACAGCGCCAGCGCCAGCAGCAGGTGGCGGACAACAATACGGCGACGTACGACAAAAAACATAAATCCCCTTCGAGCTCGGCCGAGAGCAGTCTGGATGCCCAGAGGGTGCCTGACCGGGGCCCCTCCCGGCAAGTTACTGAAGACTCAAAAAGTATAGGCCGGTCGGGCTCGTCCCGACCGGCCAGGGTTTACTTTTTTGACTCCCCAGGGACTACCGGGTCTACTTCGGGGCCTTCTTCTTGCCCATGCCGTAGGCGCCGGGGGTGGCCTTCTGGGTCACCACTTCGGTGCCTTCCTGGGTGAAGCTGGCACCCGCCGGGACGATCCAGTTCTCGACCATCCGTCCGCTGGCCCCATCCACGCGGGTTTCCAGCCGTCCGGGATCGATCCCCTTCTCCTTGACCAGGTACTCCTTGGTGTTGGCGGCGCGCTGGGCGGCGAGAGTGCGGGCGGCCTTCATGTTCTTGCCCTCCTTCTCGTCGTAGGAGCCCACGATCACGCCCTTGGCCTCGGCGTCGCGCTGCAGGGCCAAAGCATAGTCGTCGAGCTTGGCCTTGCACTCGTTGTCCACGCGCGCGGGCTTGGCCTTGGGCTTGAACTCGCAGTCATTCACCTTGGAGGCCTGGGGTGGCGCCGGCGCGACCTCTACGTTCACCGTCGCCGAACCCGGCGAGGACAGCCCGCGGTTGTCGGTGCAGGTGGCGCTCACGGTCACCGGTCCTGCTCCCAGTCCCGCCGTGTCCAGAGTGGCGTTGCCGTCGCTGCCGCTCACACGCCCGGCGCTGGCGGACCAGTTGCCGATGCTGGTGGTGACCGCCGGCTGGTACTCCGGCCCGCTGTCCGGGGTCGAGCACGAGCAGGTGATGGCGGAGGGAGTGCCCGACTGCACCGTCGCCGGATTGGCCGAGCAGGAGATCTCGGGCGGGTGCTTGGGGCGCTCCTTGATGGCGAAGGTGGCGTCGCAGTCGGCCGTGGCCTTGGAACTCTTGGGATCGCTGACGTGGACGTGGGTGGTGTAGCTGCCCGGATTCAGGCCCTTGGTGTCCACGTTGGCGGTGGCCCCGGTGCCGCTGATCGCGCCCCCGGTCGAGGTCCAGTTGTAGTTCAGGGTGTGGTTGGCATTGAAGCCGCTGGGGCTGGCGCTGGCCTGCACCGGCTCGCCCGCATATACCTCGGTGGGCGACACCGAGCAGGAAGCGCTGGTGGGCACCGACGGCCCGCCCCCGAAGCGGTAGAAGACGCCGGCGGTGATGGCCACCTGGTGCATGGCCCCGGAGCCGGAGAAGGTGCGGAAGTTGGTGAAGGGGAAGGCCGACAGGGTGGAGACGCCGACGGCGGGGTTGTTGCAGTCCTGGATGTCGGGGGTCACGTCAAATCGGGCGCAAAACCCACCCGCCCCTACCTGCACCTCCGAGCCGTTGGCGTCCA
>DATIWW010000172.1:0-3936 GCA_035519175.1 Terriglobales bacterium | reverse complement strand
GTACGTGCTCTTCGAGCGCGACCGGCGGCCGGGCGGCGTGATGCGCACCGACCGCGTGGGCGGCTGCCTGGTGGAGGCCGGGCCGGATTCCTTTCTCACCGAAAAGCCCTGGGCCACCACCCTGTGCCGCGACCTGGGCATCGAAGACCAGCTCATCGGCTCCAACGACGCCCGCCGCAAGACCTACATCGTCACCCGCGGCCGCCTTGTCACCATTCCCGACGGGCTGCAGTTCATGGTGCCCACGCGCATCCTCCCCATCCTGACCACGCCTCTGTTCTCTCTGGGCAGCAAACTGCGCATGGCGCAGGAGTGGTTCGCGAAGCCGCAGCCCGACGGGCCGGACGAGAGCGTGGCGTCGTTCGTGGAGCGCCACTACGGGCGCGAGATGGTGGAGCGCATGGCCGACCCGCTGCTGGCCGGGGTCTATGGCGGCGAGGCCTCGCGCCTGAGCGTGCGCGCCGTGCTGCCCCGCTTCCTGGAGATGGAAAAGAAGCACGGCAGCCTGAGCCGCGGCATGCTCAAGGCGCGCAAGCACGCCGAGCGCCGCCAGGGCCTGCCGCGCCCGCTCTTCAGCTCACTCAAGGACGGCATGCAGCAGCTGGTGGACGTGCTGCTGACGCACATCGAGGCGCGCGCGCTGCGCTCGGGAGCGGCGCTCGAAGCGCTGACGCGGCGCGGCGAGCGCTGGCTGCTGACGCCGGCGGGCGGCCCGGGGGAGGAATTCGACGCCGTCATCGTGGCCACGCCCGCCTATGGCGCGGCGGAATTGCTGCGCGAGACTTCGCCCGAGCTGGCCGCGCTGCTCGCCGGCGTCCGCTACAGCTCCTCGGTCACGGTCGCGTTGGGATACGAAGCCGCGAAGCTCTCCGAGAAGGAGCGCCGGGTCCTCGACGAGGGGTTTGGTTTCCTGGTGCCGCGCGCAGAGGGCAAGCGCATGCTGGCCTGCACCTTCGTGCACAACAAGTTTCCCCACCGCTGTCCCGAGGGCTGGCTGCTGCTGCGCGTCTTTTTGGGTGGCGCCAACGTAGGAGAGGACGAGGGCTCGAACGTGTTGCAGCTCAAGGACGAAGAGATCCTGGGGACGGTGGCGCAGGAGCTGGGCGCCATCCTGGGTCTGCGAGCGGAGGCGGCCTTCGCGCGCGTCTATCGCTGGCCGCGGGCCATGGCGCAGTACGAGGTCGGCCACCTGGAGCGCGTGGCGGAGATCGAGCGCCTGCGGCGCAGGCTGCCCGGGCTGGCCCTGGCGGGCAACGCCTATGGCGGCATCGGAGTGCCCGACTGCATCCGCACCGGGATGGAAGCGGTTACCTCCGTAACCCAGGCGCTCTTCCCCGAGCGGCAACAATCTGCTCCTGCCCGTGTTATCTAGTGCCAAAGGGGAATGGAGCCATGAAGCTGAAAAAGCACCTCCCGCTGTTCGCAGGGATCCTGTTGTTCGCCGGGCCGGCGCTGTGGGCGCAGCAGGCGCCGCCCGACCACCCCCCCATGGACATGCCGGGCATGGACATGTCGGGGCACAACATGCAGGAGATGAACACCAGCATGAGCGCCATGTCCTCCCAGCACATGGACATGGGGCCGCACATGAAGATGACCGAACTGCGCCCGGCGCAGCCCGGGGACCAGCAGCGTGCCGACCAGGTCGTACAGGAGCTGCGGCGCGTGCTGGAGAGGTACAAGGACTATCGCGCGGCCGAGGCCGACGGCTTCAAGGAATTCATGCCCAACGTGCCCGCGCCCATGAGGCATTTCACCAACTACCGCTACGCCCTGGAAGCGCAGTTCCGCTTCGATCCCGACCATCCCACCTCGCTGCTCTACGAGAAGCACGGCAGCAGCTACAAACTGATCGGGGCGATGTACACGGCGCCGCGGCGCTACACCGAGGACGACCTGGACAAGCGCATCCCGCTGAGCGTGGCGCAGTGGCACGAGCACGTGAACCTGTGCCGGCCGCCCCAGGGACAGGAGCGGGAACAGCTCTCGGCGCACCCGCGCTTCGGCCTGCAGGGCTCGATCTCGACCCGGGAAGAGTGCGAGGCGGCGGGCGGCAGCTTCTATCCCATCATCTTCAGTTGGATGGTGCACGTGTACCCCTTCGAGAGCACGCCGGCGGAGATCTGGTCGGTGGAGCGGCAGCACGCCGGGCATCGGGACTGAATCAGGCCATCGGGTGATCGGGTCATCGGGTGACTGGAACCCGCCGCAACACGCGGCGCGATGGGGTTTGCGTGTAGAATCGCGGCGTTGATGTCCTCTTCCGCCGAGCCCCCCGATTTCGCCAGCCGCCTGCGGCGCACTGCTCAATTTCTCCGTCCCTCGCACCAGCACAGCCCACTTTCGGCCACGCTGCTGCTGATGTCGGCCATCATGCTCTCGCGGGTGATCGGCTACCTGCGCGAGGCTTACATCGCCTGGGCCTTCGGCGCCGGCCACGCCACCGACGCCTACGTCGCCGCCTTCACCCTCCCCGACTGGCTCAACTACCTGGTGGCCGGGGGCACCGCCTCCATCACCTTCATCTCCATCTTCACCCGCTACACCGCCGAGGGCAGGGAAGGGGAGGCCAACCGCGCCTTCAACATCGTGATCACGCTGATGACCGCGGTGCTCACCGTGGGCATCGTGCTGGCCGAGATCTTCTGCCCGCAGATCGAGCGCCTGATCTTCCCCAAGTTCTCGGCCGAGGAGCTGGCGCTGTGCGTCTACCTCACCCGCATCCTGCTGCCGGCGCAGCTCTTCTTCTACGTGGGCGGGATCGTCTCGGCGGTGCTGCTCTCGCGGCGCATGTTCCTCTTCCCCGCGCTGGGCCCGCTGTTCTACAACCTGTTCATCATCCTGGGAGGCGTGCTGCTCTCCTGGAAGCTGGGCATCGCCTCGCTGGCCGTCGGGGCGGTGACCGGGGGCTTGGTGGGACCGTTCCTGATCAACGCCATCGGGGCGGGGCGCGCGGGCATGCGCTATCGCCCCGCCTTCGACTTCCGCCATCCCGCCTTCCTGGAGTGGGTGAAGCTCTCCATCCCGCTGATGCTGGGGGTGTCGCTGGTGGCGGCCGACGAATGGATCCTGCGCTACTTCGCCTCGGGCGGCACCGGCGACATCACCCGCCTGAACTATGCCAAGCGCCTCTTCGCGGTGCCCATCGCGGTACTGGGGCAGGCCACGGGGCAGGCGTCTCTGCCCTTCTTCGCGCGCCTCTTCGGGGAGAAGCGCCTGGGTGCCTTCGCCGCCAGCGTGAGTAACGCCGTCTACCGGGTCTCCGCCGCGGCTTTCCTGGCCAGCGCCTGGATGGTGGCGGCGGCGCTGCCCATCGTGGACCTGGTCTACCGCCGCGGGCGCTTCCAGTTCACCGACTCGCAAGAGACCGCCATCTACTTCTTCTGGTTCGCCCTCTCCCTCGCCCTGTGGGCGGCGCAGGGGCTGTACGCGCGCGGCTTCTACGCCGCCGGCAACACTCTCACCCCCATGGTGGCCGGCACCATCGTCACCCTGGCCTCGCTGCCGGTCTACTCCTGGTTCTTCCGCCACCTGGAGGTGACCGGGCTGGCCATGGCCTCCGATATCGGCATCCTGGCGCACACCGTGGTGCTGGCGTGGCTGCTGCACCGGCGGGGGCTTGCGCGTTTCGGGGTGATGAAGTGGGGGGAACTGGGGAAGGCGCTGCTGACCGCCGTCTTCGCCGGTCTGGCCGCCTACGGGGTGACGCGTTCCATCGTGCTGGACGGCAGCCGCGTGGCCGACTTCAAAGTGCTGGGGCTGGTGACCGTGACCTGGGCGGCGGCGGTGGCGGCGGGGCTGATCGTCACGCGCTCGGAATTGCCCGGGCAGTTGCGCCGGCGCCTGGCCCCCACCCAACCCGAGCCGCTGCCGGAGTCGCGCGAGACTCGGGAGCTCTACCGGCCCTAGGCGCCGCGCTTGATCTGCATCTTCTCC
>DATIWW010000171.1:0-7560 GCA_035519175.1 Terriglobales bacterium | reverse complement strand
GTGGCGTGCACGCCCACGCTGGTGACCGCGGCGGCCTCCGTCCCTTCTTCATTCACGTTCACGTAGGTCTTGTGCTTGACCTCGCTGATGCTCAGGCCCGGGCCGATGCCGCTCAGGTCGGCATTGTTCTGGAAGGCCGCGCCCATCCCCAGTTGGCTGAGCTGGGCGCTGAGTTCCTTCTCGTACTCCATCTTGAAGCGGGGCAGCAGGATGGTGCCCTCGGTGTTGCTGTAGCGCTGCATCCAGGAGTCCCAGGAGTCGCTGTCCAGCTTGGCCAGGAAGCTCTTCAGGTCTTTCTTGGGCAAGAAGACGTACATGGCCAGGCGGCGGTTCTTGCCGTAGGGCAGGCTGACGCTCTGGAAGTCCTCGGTCTCAAGGTAGGGGAGCCAGCCATGCTGCTTCATCAGGGGACGCTTTTCGGGCGCGCCCGCAGCGGGGGTGAAGGCGCGCTCCTCGGTGAGCTTCTTGTCGAACTCCGTGCTCCAGCTTCCCTTGAAGTACACGGCGTTGATCAGGTACATGACCATGTCGGAGGAGATGGGCGGCTCGACGATGGTCGGGATCTTGCCCCTGGTCTTCTCGTTGACCCAGGCGTTGATGGTCGAGGCGGCGCCGGGGCTGGAGAAGTCGAGCGCGGTGGCTTGCGCCTGGTAGAGGTCCAGCACCGTTTTCAGGAACTCCGGGCGGAAGCTCACGCCCTTGCGCGCCCACACCGAGTTGGCCACCGACAGCTCCACCTTGGGGTCGGGATTCTTCAGCAGGTTGATCAGGTCGAGGCTCTGCTGGTTGACCTGGGCGAGGTCGATGCCTTGCAGCTCGAGGGCCTTCTCCATGGCGGCCTTGGTCGGGCCGCGCGCGCCGTTGTAGACCATGGAGAGCGCGATGGCGATGCTGGAGGGCGAGATGAAGACGTTCTTCTTGCCCTCGCTCTGCTCCAGCAGCTTGAGCATCTTGAAGCCGAAGGCGTTGTGGGCGTGGGAGAGCCCCTGAGCGGCGGGCGGAGGCGCAGCCTGCACTTCCCTGTCGCCTGTCAGGATGATGGAGCCGACCCCTGCGGCCAGCAGAATAGCCAGGATTCCCAACCCAACGGTTCGTTTCATAGCGCAGTCCCTCCCTCAGGAGAAGAACGCACTAAGGATACGCGCTTGCGGGCTGGCTCCGCGCCTATCGTCAGAACGCCGTAAGTAGTCTGCGAGGCAGCGTTGGGTATTCACCATTGCTCGCCTCACTAGTATGTCGGGATTTATCGATTAACTGCTTTATTTTTATACTGTTGAACAGGACGTGTAAAATTCAGTTTGACACGTGTGATAGTGTTATATATAAGTATAACAGCTCAGGACGGAACGGTGATTGATCGCCCAGCGAGTACCCAAGCGAATGATCTGGCCCGAGGAGCAAAGGAGAATGACATGAAGTCCCTGCGTTGTCTGCTGTTGGCTTTTCTGCTGTTGGTTGCCGGTGCTGCCTTTGCGCAGTCCGAGGCGCACAAGATGGACGCGCCCAAAGCCGCCGCGCCGTTGTCCGAGGCGCAGCTTTCCTTCGGCACCTTGAAGACCCTCGCGGGAGAGTGGGAAGGCGCCGTGACCACCGACATGCCGGAAGCCATGAAGGCCCAGATGGGCGCCAACATGAAGCCGCTGCACGTCTCCATGCGCGTGACCTCGCGGGGAAACGCGCTGGTGCACGAGCTACAGGAAGCCGGGACGCCGCTGGATCCGGCCAAGTACGACCATCCGGTCACGATGCTTTACGTCGATGGCGACCAGCTCACGCTGGTCCACTACTGCGATGCCGGGAACCGGCCGCGCATGGTCGGCAAGATGTCGCCCGACGGCAAGACGATCGAGTTCGAGTTCAAGGACATCAGCGGGAACCCGCTGTACCACATGCACCACGCGGTGTTCACCCTCATCGACGCCAACCATCACACCGAGGATTGGACGTTCATGATGAAGGACGTGCCCATCCACGCGCACTTCGACCTTCACCGGGTGCAGTGACGGAGGCTCTCGCCGGCAAGGCGACCAGGAAAGCCAGATGGACCGTGAGTGGAACGACAGTCAGCCGATCTACCGCCAGTTGCGGGACCGCGTCGTGGCCATGATCCTCGACGGCGTCCTCAAGGAAAGCGATCCGCTGCCTTCAGTGCGCCACGTTGCGGCGGAATATCGGGTGAACCCGCTCACGGTCCTGAAGGGCTATCAGCAACTGGTGGACGAGGGGCTGGTGGAGAGCCGGCGAGGCCTGGGCATGTTCATCAATGCCGGGGCGCGCGCTCTGCTGCTGGAGGGCGAACGGCAGAAGTTCCTGGGCGAAGAGTGGCCGCGGGTGCGCGCCACCATCGAGCGGCTGGGGCTGAAAGCGGAAGACCTGCTGGACGGCGCCAACGGGCAGCCGGCGGTGGACGCGGCAGAGTCAAAACCCGCCGAATCAGGATCCCCCGAGGGAGAGGAGCGTTGAAGCCATGGCATACATAGAGGCTCGCGGGCTGCGCAAGGCCTACGGCGCGACCATCGCGCTGGACGGCGTCGATCTGCGGGTGGAAGAGGGCCGCATCCTCGGACTCATCGGTCCCAACGGGGCCGGCAAGACCACCGCGCTCAACGCCATCCTGGGCCTGACGCCCTACCAGGGCGAGCTGCGCGTGCTCGGCCGCGATCCCTGGGCGGAGCGCAACCGCCTGATGAACGACGTCTGCTTCATCGCCGACGTCGCGGTCCTGCCGCGCTGGATGAAGGTCTCGCAGGCGCTCGACTACGTCGCCGGCGTGCATCCGCGCTTCGACCGCGCCAAGGCCGAAGGATTTCTGGAGCGAACCAGCATCCGTCGCGAGAGCAAGGTGCGCGAGCTCTCCAAGGGCATGGTGACCCAGCTGCACCTCGCCCTGGTGATGGCGATCGACGCGCGCCTGCTGGTGCTCGACGAGCCCACGCTCGGCCTCGACATCATCTTCCGCAAGCGTTTCTACGATTCGCTGCTCGGTGACTACTTGGACGGCGACCGCACCATCGTGGTCGCGACCCACCAGGTGGAGGAGGTCGAGCACGTCCTCACCGATCTCATGTTCATCGACCGTGGGCGCATCGTCTTCCAGTCCAGCATGGACGAGCTGGAGTCCCGCTACCTGGAGCTGGCCGCCCGTCCCGAGCAGCTCGCCGCCGCGCGCGCGCTGAAGCCCATCCACGAACGCCAGTCGCTCGGCCGCGCCATCCTGCTGTTCAACGGGGTGGAGCGGCAACAGCTCGCGGCCCTGGGTGACGTCCGGACGCCCAGCATCGCCGACCTGTTCCTCGCGATCGTGGGGGATGGCGCCGGACAGGCGCAAGGAGCTGCCCGATGAATCCTGCCGTGAGTTCCGGGGCTGTTGCCGCGAAGCAGGCTCCGGTCGAGGTGCCTGTGGGCCGGGTCTTCTACTGGTCGCTCCGGCGCGAGATCTGGGAGAACCGCAGCATCTACCTCGTGCCACTCGGAGTCGGAGTGCTGATCGTGCTGGCGACGGCGATCAACGTGATGCACATGGCGCCGAACCTGCACACGCAACCGCTCGACCCGGCGATGCGGCACGACACGGCCGAGTCGCCGTTCATCTTCGCGTCGCTGCTGCTGATGTTCAGCGCGATGGTGGTCTCGGTTTTCTACTCGGTCGACGCCCTCTACGGCGAGCGGCGCGACCGTAGCGTGCTGTTCTGGAAGTCGATGCCGGTCTCGGACACGGTCACCGTGCTGGCCAAGCTCAGCATCCCGCTGCTGGTGCTGCCGCTGGTGACCTTCGCGGTCACATTCGTCACCCAGGTACTGATGCTGCTGCTCGCGATGATGCGCGCGGGCGCCGGGCCGGCGAGCCAGCTGGCGCTGTTCCAGATGTGGTGGAGCGAGTGCTTTCACCTGGTCGCGTACCACGGACTGTGGTGGGCGCCGTTCTGGGGATGGTTCCTGCTGGCATCGGCGTGGGCGCGGCGCGCGCCGCTGCTGTGGGCGGTGCTGCCGCCGCTGGCCATCGGCTTCGGCGAGCGGATCGCTTTCGGCACCTCCCACTTCGCCCACTGGCTGATGTTCCGCTTCGTCGGCGGAATGAGCGGGCCGCCGGATGCGAAGCCGATGTCGATGGGAGCGCTCATGCCGGGCACGCCGCTGGGATTCGTCACCGACATCCACGTGTGGACGGGCTTCGCGATGTGCGCGGTGTGCCTTGCGCTGGCCGTCTACCTGCGGCGGCAACGGGGCCCGGTGTAGTGCGATGTCTCTCCTCCACTCCATCGTCCTGGCCATCCACGTTGCCGCCGGCGGGCTGGCCATTGTTCTCGGCGCTGTGGCCCTGTCGGTGAAAAAGGGCGGGACCATCCACCGTCGCAGCGGGCGGGTGTTCGTCTGCGCCATGCTGGTCCTGGGTATCACCGCCGCGATGCTGGGGAATGTGCTGGGCGGCGTCATGACGGTCTACTTTGTCGGCACCGCGTTGACGACCGTCCGCCCCGAGTCGGTTTGGACCCGCCGCAGCACCGTCGTTGCGCTGCTCGTCGCCCTCGGACTCGCGCTCGTTGACATCCTGGGCGGCGTGAAAGCCTTCCACAGCCCCGGCCGGACCCTCGATGGCGTCCCGTTTGCGATGTTGTTCTTCCTCGCCACCATCATGCTCCTGGCGGCGGCGGGTGATGGCCGCGTTATCCGCTGGGGTATGCCCAGCGGCCGGCCGCGCCTGGCGCGCCATCTGTGGCGGATGTGCTTCGCGCTGTTCATCGCGGCCGGATCATTCTTCTCCATCCGTGAGCGCGTGGCGAAGGTCCTCCCCGCGCCGTTCACGACTGCTCCCCTGCGCGCACTGCCCATCCTGCTGCTGTTTGGCGCGATGTTCTATTGGCTGTGGCGGGTCCGCAGGCGCCGCACCTTGCCGGTGCTCGTCCAACATGATCCGAAGCCACTCGCCACAGGCGGACAGTGAGTCCCGGCGGAGCGTTCTCGACGGCTGCGTCGCGAGCGTGGCCCCGCATAGATAGTAAGGAGGTTGTATGGAACGGAGTAGAGAACTCTCGCCGCGGTTCATGGGCAGGATGGTGCTCGCCGGTTATGGCGTTCTGGTCTTGGCGGGTTTCGACCTGTTTTACGTCCTCAAGAAGATGGTCGTTCGCACCGATGCCGCCGCCACTGCGAACAACATCCTCGCTCACCAAGGATTATTCCTGGCGGGATTCGCCGCCACGTTGCTCGGCGTGGCGGCATACCTGGTGGTGACTGCATTCTTGTACCGCCTGTTCGCGCCGGTGGAGCGGACCCTCTCGCTGACTGCGGCTCTGTTCAGCCTGACGGGATGCGTGGTCCAGGCGGCCGCCCTGGCCTTCCACCTCGTGCCCTTGGTCGTTCTCGGCGACCAGGCGTACCTGAGTGCGATCCCCCTGGCCGAGCGGCAGGCGCTCGCGCTGATGTCGATGATCACCTACGCCAGGGCCTACAACATCAGCCTGGTTTTCTTCGCGTTCTACCTGCTCCAGCTTGGCTATCTCACGATCCGTTCCACCTTCCTGCCGCGCTGGGTGGGCATGCTCGTGTTCCTGGCCGCGGGCTGGCTCGTGTTCCTGTATCCGCCACTCGCGGCGGTGCTCTTCCCGTACATCGTGCCTTCCAGCATCGGTGAGCTCGTGCTAGTCCTGTGGCTCGGGATCAAGGGCGTGGACGAAAAGCGCTGGCACGAGCAGGACCGGCGTGCGGCGGCCAGCGGAGCCGCCGCCTCATGAAGAGCCGCAAGTACGAAACACATCACTGACAGGAGGCACCATGAACCGGTCGAACGCGGGGACTTCGCTGCGCACCGAAGCCAGGATGGCGGGTTTCTTCTCCCTGCTCACCATCCTCACGGGCATATTCGCCCAGGGCTACGTGAGCAACACGCTCGTTGCCAACAATGACGCCGCGACCACGGCGGCCAACATCCTTGCGCATAAGGGCCTGTGGCAGTTGGGCTACGCGGTCTTCATCATCGAGATGGCCAGCAACGTGGTGATGGTGGCGCTCTTCTATCGCCTGCTCAAGCCCGCGGGCCGGAGTACCTCATTCGCCGCTGCGTTCCTCGGGCTCACCGGTTGCATCATCAAGACGTTCAGCCGGGTCTTCTTCATCGCACCACTGTTCGTGCTGGGAGACGCTCCGTACCTGAGCGTGTTCAGTGCGGAGCAGAAGCAAGCGCTGGCGCTTCTCTCGCTCAAGGTGAATGACCGGGGCGCCCAGATGGCTCTGGTGTTTTTCGGAGTGTACGCACTCCTGACCGGCTATCTCATCATCCGGTCGACCTTCCTGCCACGGATCCTGGGCGTGGTGTCGGCGATCGGAGGTTTGGGCTGGCTGAGCTTCCTCTATCTGCCCCTCGCACACCGGCTCTTCCCCTACGTAGTAGCCATCGCCCTGCTCGGGGCAGCCGCGCTGATCGTGTGGCTCCTCGTCTTCGGCGTGAACGAACAACGATGGAAGGAGCAGGCCGGCGCCGCGGGGATATGAGGAAGATCAGCGGAACAGATTCTTGAGAATGAAGAACACATTGGCGGGTCTCTCCGCCAGCCGGCGCATGAAGTAGGGATACCACTCGCTGCCGAAGGGGATGTAGACGCGCATGCGCCAGCCCTCCCGCACCAGGGCCTGCTGCAGGTCGCGGCGAATGCCGTGCAGCATCTGGAACTCGAAGGCGTCGGGCGGCACCCGCTCGGCGCGCGCGAACTCGATGGTCTGGCGGATGATGCGCTCATCATGCGTCGCGATGCCGTGGTACACCCCGCTCTTGAGCAGCACCTTGGTCAGCCGCATGTAGCAGGCGTCCACGTCGCGCTTCTTCTGGAAGGCGATGGAGTGTGGCTCCTGGTAGGCGCCCTTGCAGAGGCGGATGCGGATGCGCTCCCCCAGCAATTCCTCCACGTCCTTCTCGCTGCGCATGAGGTAGGACTGGATGACCGCGCCCACGTGCCCGGCGTGGCCGGGGCGGCGATGCAGTTCGCGCACGAAGTCGAGGGTGCGCTGGGTGTAGGGCGAGCCCTCCATGTCGATGCGCACGAAGCTTCCTTGCCCCGCGGCCTTGGCCACCAGGCCGCTCACCAATTCGCGGGCCAGGGCCTCGTCTACGTCCAGGCCCATGTGGGTGAGCTTCATGCTGACGTTGGCGTCGAGCCGGCGGGCGGCGATCTGGTCGAGCAACTGGTGGTAAGTGGCGGCGCTGGCGCGGGCTTCCTCGGGGTTGGTGACGTTCTCGCCCAGGTTGTCGAGGGAGACGCTCATGCCCAGGCCGTTGACCGCCTGGGTGGCCTGCATGCCGTCGTCGATGGTCTCGCCGGCCACGAAGCGGCGGGAGTTCTTGCGCCCCAGGCGGGAGTGCTCGGCGAAGCGGCGCAGGCGCTGGCTCTCCGAGAGCCAGATGAATACGGCCCTCAGCACGCGGGCGCCTCGGGCGGGACGGGATCAGGGCAGTCCATGGGTCGAGCCGTCATGAAGGCGACCCATCTTTGTATCACAGCGTGTGCTCCGGGTCAGTAGGACCTACATCACACGGCGGTGTGCGCTGGTGCCAGGCAATGCAGAATG
>DATIWW010000170.1:0-5956 GCA_035519175.1 Terriglobales bacterium | reverse complement strand
CTTGCGACGACGAGTTTGTCTCAGGTTGAGACTCCTGCTCTGCCTGCAGCTCCAGCTCCAGGGAGGAGAAGCGCTGCATGATCTCGTGCAGGCGCAAGGCCATGGAGTGGATGGTGCTGATCTGGTCGCGAATGGGGGCGGAGAGGGCGCCCGGCTCCAGCAGCAGCAACTCGGCATTGCCCAGCACGGAAGTGAGGCAGTTATTGAGGTTGTGCCGCATGTCGAGCATGTAGCGGCCCAGGACGGCATTGCGCCGGCTGGCCGCGGCTGCCTGCTCGGAGCGGCGCAGGCGCGCCTGGGTCTCCAGGCGGCGGAAGATCTCCGTTCCCAGCAGGACCACGGTCTCGGCCCAGGGGGCCTGCTGGCTCAGCACCGGGATGCGGGGATGCTGGGCGCGGAGGGAGGCCAGCGCAGCCGCGTCGCCGGTGACGCAAAAAGCCGGGACGGCGGCTGCCTCCAGCCCGTCCAGCACCGAGGCCAGGCGTCCGCCCCGCACCGGGCCGACGACGGCCAGATCGTAGGCGGCCGAACCGCCTCCCTTCCACAAGTCGCTGCTCACCACGGTGAAGGCGGGAACGGCGCGCTCGGCCTGCCAGCGCCCCATCAGGGCGCGGGCAAACTCCGCTTCGTCGGCGATGATGAGCACGGTCTGCTGGTCCACGCGAACTCCCCCTGGCCCCTCAGGGCAAGAATCTCTTGGCTTCTTCCGCCGAGGCCTGCAGGCGCTTGGCGGTGGCTGCCAGGTTCACGGCAGCGTCGATGTTCTTGGCGTTGCGGGCGTCGTCGACGGCGGCCTGCATGTTCGCGCCTTCGGTCTTGGCGGCGGCGATGGCCTGCTCCAAGGCGGCTGCCTGGTCGCTCCCCGCCGCAGCCCGGCCTGCGGGCTGCTTGCGGCAGGCCGCGATGACCTCCACCAGGATGGCGCGTGCCGCCACCGCCCGCTGCAGGGCGTCGGAAAGCTGGTCGCCGCCCTCCACGAACGCCGCCACCTCCCAGGAAGAGAGCAGCAGCTTGGCGCCGCCGATCGCGATGCTGGTCACCGAGACCGACTTCTTGTCGTTGCTCCTCAACAGTTGCTCGGCGATGCGGTCCAGGGCTTCCTCGATCTCGAGGACAAGAGGTTGGGGGGAGGGCTGGGGGGAGGGCTGGGGAGAGGGCTCGAGCTTGGCAGCCGGGGCAGGCTTCGGCCCTGCCGCAGCGGCCTTCCCTTCCGGCTTTTCTCGGGGCGGCGCCGGCACCTGGGGCGGAGTCGCCACCGGCGGCGCCAGCGGCTCTGCGGGCGCGGCCGCAGGCGGAAGTGGGTCGGCGGGCGCAGCCGCCATCGCGGGCGTGGCCTCGGATCCGGGCACCGTCGCGGCCAGCGCGGCTTCCACCGCCGCGCGCATCTCCGCCACCGGGCGGAAGTTCTCGCCTCCGCGATAGGGAGCGCGGAAAGGCTCTCGCCAGTCGCGGCAGATCTCGCGCAAGCGGCGCAGCGGTTCCTGGGCGCCCAGCTGGGCGCGCGTGCAATCCACGGTCTCGATCCCGAGCCGCTCCAGCTCGTCCAGGCCATGGCGGATGGCGTGCAGATCACCTTGCAGCAGGCGAAAGAAAGCGCGGCGCACCAGAAAATTGAAGCGCACGAGAGCCAGCAGCGGGGCCGAGCCGAAGAACATGGGTCCGGCCGAGACCTTCACCTGGCGCCCGCGCTCCAGCACCCCCTGGTCCAGCAACTCGCGCAGGTTGCCGCAGCGATGCAGGGCCTGCAAGACCTCTTCCAGCGGCAGCAGCCAGGCGGGGAGATCGGTGGAGCACTCGCCCAGTACCGGCTCCATCACCCGGGCCACGTCCTCCAGGGAGACGTCGCCCTGGTGGAGGGAGGGCGAAGCGCAGTGCGAGAAGAACTGCACCAGCAGAAAATCGAGGCGGTCTCGCAGGGAATCGTCCTTGGGCTGGTGCGCCAAGTAGCGGACGATGAGATCGTGGAGATTCTCCTCGGTGGCCAGTTGGGTGGTCTGCAGCAGCGAGCGCAAGGGCGCCACCTGGACGCGCGCGTCCATCTCCTCCAGCCAGCGGTTGGCTTGCTCCAGCGCTTCCGGCTGGGGCCGGTCCACGGGAGAATCCAGGGGAGGGCAGGAGGCCAGATGCGCGGCCCGGGCCAGGGGCTGGTAGACGGCATAGATGCGGCGTGCCATCCGCCACTGGGCGGCGGCCTCGCCGAGTTGCAGCGTCGCCGAACTCATCGCTTGATGATCCAATTGGAGATTTCGCCCAGGAAGCGCGCCGCCACCGCCATCTTGCCGTTGTGGTACTGCACCGCCACCACCACGGCCTCCGCCGACAACGAGCCGTCGGAATTCTGCAGGCGCACCCGATCGTCGAATTCCAGGGGCAGCGAGGAGGCGAACAGCACCTCGGCGGGAGTGCCGAACTCGATGAGGGTGAACTCGCTGAACTGGCGGCCTTGGGCGTCACCTCCCGTCACGTGCACCGGGATGCGGACCGCCATGGCTTCCGGAAAGAACTGCGCCAGCCGTTCCACCGACGATTCCCCCGCCAGCCGGGATGTGAGCACGCTCTCGTGGGCCAAACTGTTCCCCGCTTCTGCCACTGCGCCTCAGGCTCCGCTACGTTTCCGCGGACACCGGGTGCGGGGAGGTTGGTGCACGAACGCGGCCAAACCTAGACCTCGCGCAGCCAGACATTAACAATCTTATTTTTCAATATGTTACGTCTATAGCCGCGGAGCGCGGCGGGGCTTGGTTTAAGGTCTTGTGTCTCATTCTGAAACACCGTCTCAAGCGCTTAACGCAGGCTGGTGACTTCGGGGAACTTGATGTTATAGCGCTTCAGCTTGCGATAGAGGGTAGCGCGGCTGATGCCGAGCATCTTGCCGGCGAGGGTCTTGTCGCCGTTCACCTGCTCGAAGACGCGCTGGATGGTGGCTCGCTCCAGGTCCTCCAGGTCGGTAGCGGAGGGGCCGTTGCCGGGGGCCTCCAGGGGAGCCAGGGCCGCGGCGGAGCGCAGGGCGGGAGGCAGGTCGTGGACATCGACGCTGCGGCGGTTGCCCAGGGCCACCGCCCGCTCCACGCAGTTCTGCAGTTCCCGCACGTTGCCCGGCCAGTCGTAGTTGAGCAGGCAGTTCATGGCCGCAGGGGTCACCGGCATGGACTGCCCGGGAGCGTACTGTTCCAGGAAGCAGCGCACCAGGGCGGGGATGTCGGCCTTGCGCTCCCGCAGCGCGGGGACGTGCACGCTCACCACGTTGAGCCGGAAGAAGAGGTCCTTGCGGAAGGTGCCGGCACGGTAGGCCAGTTCCAGGTCGCGGTTGGTGGCGGCGATCACGCGCACGTCCACCTTGATGCGGTCGTTGGAGCCCACCGGGCGGATCTCCTTCTCCTGCAGGGTGCGCAGCAGCTTGGCTTGCATCTCCAGGGGCAGCTCGCCCACCTCATCGAGGAAGATGGCTCCGCCGTTGGCGGCCTGGAAAAGCCCGGCCTTGGACTTCAGCGCGCCGGTGAAAGCGCCCTTGGTGTAGCCGAAGAGCTCGCTCTCGATCAGGGTGGGCACCAGGGAACCGCAGTCCACGGCCACGAAGGGGCGCTTGGCGAAGGAGCCGCGGAAGTGGATGGCGCGCGCCACCAGCTCCTTGCCGGTGCCGCTCTCCCCGCTGATGAGCACGGGCGTGCGCGTGTCCTTGAGCCGCGCCACCAGCCGCAGCACCTCCTGGATCTTGGGCGAGGAACCGGTGATCTCGTTGAGCTCCATCTCCGTCCGCACCCAATCTTCCAGGTACTCGTTCTTGGCCACCAGGCGGACCTTCTCCGCCATGCGCTGCAGCACCAGCTTGAGTTCCTCCACGCGGAAGGGCTTGGAGATGTAATCGTAGGCGCCCAGCTTCATGGCCTGGACCGCGGTCTCCACCGAGCCGTGCCCGGTCATGATGGCGATCTCGGACTTGGGCAGCAGGGCCTTGACCTGGCGCAGCAGCTCCACCCCCGACATCTTGGGCAACATGAGGTCGGCGACGATGAGGTCGGGGGCGTTGTTCTCCACATAGGCCAGGGCCGCCTCGGCGCTCTCCGCCTCGGCGCACTGGAAGCCCAGGGAGGCGCCGATGGTCATGCACAGCCGCCGGATGGACTGCTCGTCGTCGACGATGAGGAAGGTGATGCGAAAGTCGTCGCTCATGGTGCCTTCCCGAAGATCTTCTCCACCACCGCCATCAACTGCTGCACGCGGAAGGGCTTCTCCACGCAGGGCGCGCCGGTCCGGCGCAGGATGGCCAGGGTCTCTTCGTTGACCGTGTCGCCGGTGATGAAGACCACGCGGGAGGCCAACTGGGGGCGGTTCTTCGCGATCCAGGCATGCACGTCGGCGCCGCTGATGCCGCCGGGCGTGCGCATGTCGGAGATCACTCCCAGGTAGTCGCCGTGGGCCAGCAGTTGCACGCCTTCGGCCCCGGAGCGGGCGGGCACCATGCGGTAGCCGTAGCGCTCCAAGGCGGCGCTCAGGAAGGCCATCACCGAGGGTTCGTCTTCGATCACCAGCAAGGGCAGGGCGGCGGCGGCACTCATGCTCCCTCCTTCTGCTGCGTGGCCACCGGCAGGGTGGCGGGGACGATGGGGAGGCGCACCGAGAAGATGGCCCCCGGGCCGTCCGCGTTGTTGTGGCAACTGATCTCGCCGCCGTGCTCGTGGACGATGCCGTAGCAGATGCTCAGACCCAACCCCGTCCCCTTGCCCACCTCCTTGGTGGTGAAGAAAGGATCGAAGATGCGGTCGGGGTACTGGACGCCGTCGCCGTTGTCGCGGAAAAGGATCGCGGCGAACTCGCTGTGCGCCGAGCTCTCGATCTCGATCCTGCCGGGCCGGCCGCAGGCGCGCACCGCGTCATAGGCGTTGTTGAGGATGTTGAGGAAGACCTGCTGCAACTGGTGGGAGTCGCCCACGATCTCGGGCATGGGCTCCTGCAGGCGCTCCACCACCTCCACCCCGTGGCTGGAAAAGTCGTAGGAGCGGAGCTGCAGGGTGCGGCGCAGGACCTGGTTGAGCTGCACCCACTCGCGCTGGGGCGGGCTCTGGCGGGCAAAGCTGAGCAGGTTCTGCACGATGGCGCGGGTCCGCTGCGCCTCCTGCACGATCACGCCCAGATCGTGGCGCGCGCCCGCCGGCACCTCCGGGTTTTCTATCAGCAGATCCGCGAAGCCCAGGATGGCGGTGAGCGGGTTGTTGACCTCGTGGGCCACCCCCGAGACCAGTTGTCCGACCGCCGCCATCTTCTCGGCGTGCATCAGCTTGGCCTGCAGCATGGCGGCCTCGGTGATGTCGGTCATCACCACCACGATGCTGGCCACTTGGCCCAGCTCGTCGCGCATGGGGCTGAGGTTCACGGAGAAGTGTCCGGCCTGGCCGTTGCCGCGGGTGAGGATGAGTTCCAGGTTGTCGACCTGCTCGCCGCGCAGCGTGGACTCGAAGGCCTGGGCCAGGGCCTGGCGGCGCGAGGCGGCGACGAAGTCGGCCAGGGGGTGTCCCAGCAACTGCTCCTGGCGGTAGACCCCGGCCTCGAAGCAGCGGCGGTTGGCGTAGCTCACCAGGCCCGCCGTGTCCAGCACCAGGATCATGCTCTGGGTGTGGTTGAGGATCTTGCTGTTGAAGTCGCGCTCGCGCTGCAACTGCGCCTGGAACTCCTTCTGCTCGGTGACGTCGAGCATGACGCCGCGGTACTGAGTCACGCGCCCGTGCACGTCGCGCACCGCGAAGGCGTTCTGCAGGGTGTGGATGAGGGAGCCGTCCTTGCGGCGCAGCACTTCTTCGTGGTTCCGCAGCACCCCGCTCTTCTCCACCGCCTGCTGGTAGCGCCGGCGCGTCTCGGGAGCGAGATAGATCTGGCTGGGGATGTCGACCTGGAGTAGCTCTTCGCGGCTGGCGTAGCCCAGCATGCGCACCAGGGCGTCGTTGACCTCGATGAAGCGGCC
>DATIWW010000169.1:0-3006 GCA_035519175.1 Terriglobales bacterium | reverse complement strand
CGCGCCCAGCACGTACATGATGTCGATGAAGGGCGAGACCAGGGGCAGCAGGATCTGAAAGACGACGATGTTGGGGATGGCCACCCAGCCCAGCGTCCCGCCGCGCAGGACGGCGCGGCGGTGCTTCCACACCGACTGCAGGATGCTGAAGGACCAGCGGAAGCGCTGGCGCATGAGTCCGCCGGCGGTGGTGGGAGCCTCGGTGTAGGCGAGGGCGCGGTCCTCGTACTTGACCTGGTAGCCGCGCTCCAGCAGGGACATGGTGAGGTCGGCGTCCTCGGCGACGGTGTCGGGGTGGAAGCCGCCGGCCTGGCGCACGGCGGCGGTGCGCCACGCTCCCAGCGCGCCGGGCACCACGCTGACCGCGCCCAGGGTGTTCAAGGCGCGGCGCTCGAAGTTCTGGCTGGTGATGTACTCCAGGGCCTGCCAGCGGGTCCACAGGTTCACGCGGTTGCCGACCTTGGTGTTGCCGGCGACAGCGCCCACGCGGGGATCGGCGAAGTGAGCGACCAGGCGGGCGATGGCTTCGGGAGCGATGACGGTGTCGGCGTCGATGCCCACGAAAATGTCTTCGGTGACGTGGGCGAGGCCCAGGCTGAGGGCCTCGGCCTTGCCGGCGTTGGCCTGGCTGAGGACCAGCACGCGGCCCTGGGCGATCTCTTCGCGGAAGGCGTTGTGGGCGACGGCCAGGGTGGCGTCGCGGGAGCCGTCGTCGATCACGATGACGCGCAGGCTGGGATAGCGGGAGGCCAGCACCGAGCGCACCGTGCCCTCGATGACCTTCTCCTCGTTGTAGGCGGGGACCAGGACGGCGACCGGGGGCTGGGGAGCGGCGGCGGGGGCGCCGTTGCGGCGGGTGCGCAGGCGGTCGGCGATGGCGAGCGCACCCACGATCAGCAGGCGCAGGCTCATGAGCACGTCGCCCGCGAAGAAGACCAGCACCACCAGCATGCGCAGGACGCCGCCCAGCCAGAAGGAGAAGGCGTCCACGCGCGCCGTCCAGATCTCGTTGGGGGAAAGTGGAGCCATGACCTGCTGGCGGCTCCTGCCCAGCAGCTCGGAAACCAGGACGAAGCGGTAGCCGCGGGCGCGCGCCCCGCGGATGATCATGGGCAGGGCGCGCACGCTCTCCTCGCGGTTGCCGCCGCCATCGTGCAGCAGCAGGATGTTGCCGCAGCGCTGGTCGCCGGGCTGGCAGGGCGGCAGGTGGTCGAGCACGTCGGCGGTGATCTGCTCGGCGGTGCGGTGCGGGCTCACCTGCCAGTCGTGGGGGTCCAGCTTGGAGCCCACGGTGGTGTAGCCGGCGTCCTGGGTGAACTCCAGCGGCTTGACCTCGTCCTCGGTCTCGGGGTCCTGGTCGATGGAGTAAGGCGGGCGGAAGAACAGCGGCTTCACTCCCAGCTTGCTGGCGAAGAGGCGCTCGGTGAGGTTGATCTCCAGGTTCATCATGGCCGGGGAGATGGCGCTGATGTCGGGATGGGTGAAGGTGTGGTTGCCCACCTCGTGGCCTTCGTCGAAGATGCGCTGGGTGAGGTCGGGATACTTCTCGGCCTCGATACCGATGAGGAAGAAGGTGGCGGGGGCGTGCTCGGCCTTGAGGATGTCGAGCATGCGGGGGGTGTACTTGGGGTCGGGGCCGTCGTCGAAGGTGATGGCGATAAGCTTGTCGCTGGCGCCGTACTGGGCCACCTGGTAGGGCGAGGGCAGGCTGTGGAAGATCTCGTCGGTGACCAGGGCGGAATCGGGGTCATAGACGAGCGCGCGCTCGCCGTCCTGCGGACGCTGCTGGATCCACAGCACCTCGCCGTGGCCCTCCAGGTCCACGTCCTGGCCGGGAGGGACGGAGCGCAGCCTGTCGGGAGCGTCGGCGGCGCCGGGCTGGTCCCAGATGGCCCACAAGGATCGGTCTTCGGCGCCCAGCCGCCACAGCGCGAAGGTGCGCAGGCCCAGGCGCTGGGCGGCGCGCATCTGGTTGAGCGCGGTCACCGCGTCCAGGAACCAGACCTCGTGGCGCAGGTTGTCGCCTTCCATGTAGACGTAATAGGGATTGAGGAAGTCGGGATCGAACTGGATGGTGGCGTCGGATTCGCTGGCGTGCAGCCAGGCGTCCTGCACGCTGACCCCGGTGATGGAGGCCCGGGTCTGGCGGGCGTGCTGGCCCACGGGCACGGCCCAGTCGTAGCCGTAGTTGCCGATGGAGCAGAGGATCTTCTCCCGCGGCATGAGCTTGAGGGCGTGCTCCAGGTTGCGGGTGAACCAGGCCTGGCTGGAGACCGGACCGATGTCGCCGCCGGGATAGTGCTCGTCGTAGTTCATCAGGATGACGCCGTCGGAGTGCGCCGCGATGAAGGCGTAGTCGAACTCGGGGTTGTTGGCGGGCACGTTGACGTAGAGCTTGAGCCCGCGGGCGTGCAGGTCCTGAACCAGCTCCCCCAGCAGCGCCTGGTAGCCGGGCTGGGCTGCGGCCGGGAAAGCTTCGAAGTCCAGGGTCAGGCCCTTGTAGCGGTCGCTGGCCAGGAACTGCAGCACCTGGCGGCGGAAATCGGCGCGCGCCGGTGCATCGTTGAAGAAGCCGCCGACGGCCTCCACCCACTCGTTGCTGATGGGATCGAAGTTGTTGACCAGGGGGAAGACTTCGGTGTCGGCCTGCTCGGCCTTGAGGAAGGGCATCACCTTGTCGTCGACGGGGCGGACCTTGTCGCCCTTGAGCACGTCGAAGAGCTTGTTGTCGGCGGTCACCGCCTGCAGGCGGCCGTCGGGCGTGAGCACGTGCAGCCATTCGGGATAGAGCAGGTCGATCTGGTGCACGTACTCGCGCAGGGAGGCGAAGCTGGCGGCGTCCCAGGCCACGTAAAAGGCGGCGCGGATGCCCTCCTGGGTATTGAGCACCACCTGGGAGGGCGGCGACTTGGTCTTGCGGTGGGAGACGCGGCGCAGCTTGGGGCGGCGCTTCTCCCGCTCCTTGATGGCGTGGTAGCGGGGCTTCTGCTGGGGCAGCAGCAGGTC
>DATIWW010000168.1:0-2167 GCA_035519175.1 Terriglobales bacterium | reverse complement strand
CGCCGCATGATGGTGAAGCTGGGCAGGAAGATGTTGCTGCCGAACAGCCCGAAGCCGTTGATGTCCAGACCCACGCCCTGGGAATCGTTGGAGGCGTAGTCGGCGCTCGAGTAGTTGTACTGGAAGTGGGCCTCGTTGAGGGTCATGGGGCTGAAGGTGTGGAACCAGGAGGCCAGCGCGGTGGCGTCGAAGAAGTGGGTGTTGGCGGCGCGCGAGAAGCCGGTGAGCGCCTGCAGGTTGGGGTCGGCCTGGTCGTCGCGCCCAGCGTTGAAGCGGAAGAACACCTGGTTCTTCTCGCTGAAGCGGTGGTCCAGCCGGATCACCCCCAGGTCCTGTCCGTCGGCGAAGGGGAACAAGCCGCTGTTGGTTTCGAACTCGTTGACCAGGAAGGCATCCAACGGCGAAGCGGCCGGGTTGACGGTCAGGATGTTGGTGAGGATGGCGGCGCAGGTGGCCGCCGGCAGCGCCGGCTGCCCCGTCAAGCAGGGCACCGGGGGATTGCCCGGCAAGGCCGCCAGCCCGCTGATGATCGCTGTCTGCCCCGCGTTGGGCCGGAAGATGTTGGTGCTGGTGAACAGCGGCGCCGGGTGCTCCTCGTCGCGCCGCAGCCCTTCGTAGGCCATGTACAGGAAGGTCTTGTCCGGGGTGATGGGGAAGCCCACGCTGCCCCCGAACTGCTGCCGGCTCAGCGAGTCCTTGAGCGGCACGCCGGTGGAGTCAGGCAGCGCCGGGTCGAAGATCTGCCCCGGCGCCAGCGCCGGACCGATGGAGAAGGGATTGCGTGCGTCCATGGCGTCGTCGCGGAAGAAGGCGAACAGCGTGCCATGCAGCTTGTTGGTCCCCGACTTGGTGACCACGTTGATGGCGCCGCCGCTGGCCCCGCCCAGTTCGGCGTTGTAGTTGCTGCGGTTGATCTGGAACTCCTGCACCGCTTCCTGGGTGACGGTCAAGCGCACCCCGCCGCCGTCGTCGTTGGCCTCGCCCCCGTCCACGGTCACGCTGTTGCCGCGGCCGTTGCTGCCGTAGAACGACACCCCGCTCTGCGGCGTCTGCACCACCCGGAAGCCGCCGTCGGTGCTGGCGGTCAACTGGTTCGATTGCGAGGTCCCGGGCATCAACAGGGTGTAGGTGAGGTAGTCGCGCCGGTCGATGGGAAGATCGGTGATGTACTGCTGGGTCACGGTGTCGGCCTGCGAGCCCCGGTCGGTCTCCACCAGGGGCGGCGCCGCCGACACTTCCACCGTGGTCGCCACCGTCGAAAGCTTCAGGTGGAAGTCCAGGTTGACGATCTCGCCCACCCGCACCACCACGCCCTTCTGCACCAGGGTGGCAAAGCCGGAGCGCTCCACCGTCACGTCGTAGTTGGCGGGCGGCAGACCCGGCACCCGATAGTTGCCGTCGGAGTCGGTGGTGGTCGTGCGCTTGGTGCCCCGTTCCGGCTGCACCACTGTGACCGTGGCGTTGCTCACGGCCGCGCCTTGCGGATCGGTGACCGTCCCCTTCAGGTCGCCGGAAGCGCCCACGCCTTGCGCGTAGGTCAGGGAGGTCGCCAGCAACAGGCACAGGACAACCGTGACAAATGATTTCATGACTCTCCGCTCCCTCGATAGGTTTGTGCGACGATCCAACTCTGCCGGCGTCCTGCCCGTTGCTGTGCAATCGCTAGGGCTTCGTTCCAGCTTCCTGCCGGGCGTCAGGTGGTGGAGAAGGATACACCCATCCTCTCCTCCAGCCAAGAAGAGAAAAATCGCCATTCATTCCACGCCGCCCCTCGTCCGGGGGGTGAACTTGAGCCTTAGCCCGTCCCCCAAACCCAAGGTCTGCCGAGAGATACACCGGTCTTGCCGGTTGGCAAGAGTACTTGTGATGGGCCCCTTCCCTATCTGGGACAGACCGGCCCAGCAGCCGGCGCGGCGGCAGAAGTCCGGGGCGGAACGAGGACGGCTAATGCCCGAGCCGCGCTCGTTCACTCAGGCTGCGCGAGCATCCGGCGGAGGCCGCCGTAATCACGAAGCCTGCGCAGCGGGAGAGGGAGCTGAAAGAGAGCTTGGTGGCGAGGGCCTCGACCGGGGTCTGGCTGCCCGGGGGAGAATCCTGCTGGAGCTAGTCGGGATCGAACTTGAGGCGTCTGGCGGGCGTGAGCGACGCCGAGCGCAGCGAGGCGGAG
>DATIWW010000167.1:0-4108 GCA_035519175.1 Terriglobales bacterium | reverse complement strand
GCGCAGCAGCTCGTAGATCATCATCTCGGTGGAGGAGATGAGCGCTCCGGCAGCGCGCATGCGCTTCAGCCCCAGCTTCCAGTTCAGCTCGGAGCGCGAGCCCACCGCGTCCGCGGCCACCTGCACCAGATAGCCCGCGCGCAGCGCACCCAGCGCCGTCTGCATCACGCAGATGTGCGATTCCATGCCGCACAGCAGCAGGGTGTTGCGCTGGCCGGGCAGCGCTTTCACCGCCGCGCAGAAGCCGTCGTTCGCGAAGCAGCCGAACTCCAGCTTGTCGAGCGCCGCCGTGCCCGCGGGCAGCAGGCTGGCGATCTCAGGGACGATGGCGCCCAGCCCCTTGGCGTACTGCGTGGTGGCCAGCACCGGGAGCTGGAGGATGGCGGCCAGCCGCAGCAGCAGTTGCGAGTTGCGCACCAGCCCCTCTTTCTCGTGGATGGGCGGCAGCAGCTTTTCCTGGATGTCCACCACCAGCAGCGCGCAGTCTTCGGCTCGCAGCGGGCGCCGCGCCAGTTCCTGCATCTCGATCTCGGTGGGCTTGGGGGTCAGGCTCGATGCCATGGTCGTTCGCTCCCGGCCGCAGCCGCGGCCTCCGCCGTCATTCTAGTCCTTGGACGGAGGAGCGGGAGAGCCGGCGGCCTACAGGTCGCGCAGTTCTTCTTCCGTCATGCCGAAGTAGTGCCCCAATTCGTGCAGCAGGGTGCGGCGGATCTGCTGGCGCACCTCGCCTTCGCTGCCGCAGATGGCCTCGATATTTTTCTGGTAGAGCACGATGTGGTCGGGGCCGGCGGCCGCCTGGAAGACGCTCTTCTGGGTGCGCGGCACGCCCGCGAAGATGCCCAGTAGCAGCGTGCGTGGCGCGGCGCTGCGAGGCCGGGGCGCGCCCGGCCGCGGACGCCGCGCGGGCGGATAGTCCTCCACCAGCACCGCCACGTTGTGGATGCGCTTGCGGAACAGCTCCGGCAGATGGTCGAGCACCTCTCCCACCACCGCGGCAAAGCGCGCGCGCGTCATCTCCCCTCCCGGTTGACCGTAGACCAGCCTGCCCCTAGAATCAGAGAGTCCAACCGCTGCTGCCCCCTCGTTCAATGGTAGGACAGCTGACTCTGGATCAGCATATCGGGGTTCGAATCCCTGGGGGGCAGCCAAAACTCCTTTACGGGCATGCTGGATGGCGGCCCCCTTCCGCGGGACATCGGGGCGCGCCCGACTCTGGTGATAAACTAGGGGGCCGTTTGGGCTCCGGGCACCGGGAGATTTCCGACCCTCGCAGTGAAAGGATCGCGATGACCCGCACGCGCCGCTTCTTTCCACTGGCTTCCGCCCTTCTGTTTCTGTCGCTCCTGCTGCTGGGCGCGGCCACCGTCGCCGCCGCTCAGGATTCCGCCAGCTCGCCGGCGCCCGCGGCGCCCGCGCCGTCGCCGCGGCCCGCCCCAGGATGGTGGGCGGTGGCGGCCGCGCAGCCGCGTCCGGCGGCGGCTCCCGGGATCAGCCCCGATCCCGCCCGCAAGTGGGAGGTCGAGTTCCACGGCGCCGGCTTCCTCAGCTTCAATCCCACCGGCGGCGCCTCCACGCTGCCGGGGATCGTGGGCGGCTTCACCGCGCCCGGCGGTGGCTCCAGCCTCTTCGTTCCTTCCTGGTACTTCGGCGCGGGCAACACGCTGTACAACACCGTGCAACTGAACCACGTCCCGCTGCTGACCCAGCCCATCGCTTCGCTGGACTCGGTGCTGACCCACGCGGTGGTGCGGCGGGACCACGGCCCGGGGGTGGGCGCGCGCCTCACCCGCGAGATCACCCCGCGCTTCTCCCTCGAGGCCGGCTTCGAATACAACTTCGGCGCGCTGGCCTTCTACGGCGCCGGCGACCAGATCAACAGCGCGAGCGCCACCTGGCAGGCGGCCTTCACCCAGCTCTTCACCGCCCCCGCCTGCGGGGTGTGCAGCGGCACCAGCGTGACCTCGGTGGCCACCATCCATGACCACAGCGGGCAGGAACTCGTGGCCACGGGCGCCCTCAACATCAACCTGCGCACCCAGGGCCGCGCCATCCCTTACGTGACCGTGGGCGGCGGCGGCATCTTCAGCCTGGGGGACGCGCCCTCGGCCACCCTGCTGGGCAACTACCAGTTCAGCTTCGCGGGCGCGCCCCATAGCGAGACCGACGCGGTGCGGCTGCACTCCCGCGTCCCCGACCACGCCGCCACCGGCTTCTTCGGCGCCGGCGTCAAGTACTACATCACGCCGCACTACGGCATCCGCGCCGAGGTGCGCGACCTGGTGAGCGGCTACAACGTGGACAACCTGCTGGACGCCGCGCCCACCGTGGCCACCCTCACTCCGGCCAACGCCATCGGCACCAGCGGCAACCCCTCGCTCTCCTTCAGCAACAATCCCTCCACCGGCTTTCCCTCCAGCCTGAGCGCGCCCGCGCTCAGCAACTTCCGCACCCTGGCGGGCAGCGGCACCCTGCACCAGGTGGAGATCACCTTCGGAATCTTCTGGCGCTTCTGATAGGCGTTGCCACCCTTTGCAAGAAGCGCCCTTCGCCTGCGCTCCGGGCCGGCAAACGGTGGGGCACCCCAGGTTGTTCTGCTTTCGGGATATACTCTCCCGCGAAAGGTGGGCCGCCCGCCAAACACTTTGGGTGTCGGGACAAACACGAGTGCGGACAGCGAGGCGATCAATGACGTGCTTGGAAAAGCCGGCTGTGCACCGGCTCCGGTATTCCACAAATGAAGGTGTTCCGGAAGGCTAAAACCGTGAGAGTCGCGCCTATTATTGCCGGAGCTTTCGCGTTTGTCTTGTTGCTGCCTGCTGTCGCCCAGGACTATTTCCCCTCCGACGCCATTCTGGCGGTCACGGCATCGGAAGACGGCAAGTGGGTTGCCTCTGCCCAAGGCGATGGCAGCCTCTATCTTTGGGATACGCAGCTGGGCACGGGGACGCAGTTGGCTTGTCTTCCGGCTGCAGGGGCTTTGGCTTTCGACCCGGGAGACGCATTGCTGGGCGTCGCTATTGGGCCGCAGCTGCAGGTCTGGGACGTGGGCTCTCGGCGTCGCGTCCTGGAACTGCGCGGCGAGGATGGTGACATCCTCCTGATCGATTGGGTAGGGGGCGGGACTCAGATTCTAACGAGCGGGGAAGAGGGTACAAGCATCTGGGATGCCGCGACGGGTCGGCAACTCGTGCACGTCAGAGGGTATTCTTCCGGGCCTGCTCGGGTCAGCCCGGACGGGCAAGTGCTGGCCACTGCAGACGAGAGCGGAGCAATCTCTCTTTGGAATGTAGCCACCGGGAAGAAGATCCGCACTTTCCGCCCCCACAACACCTACATCACGGACTTGGCCTTCGACCCAAGTGGGGTTCTCCTGGCCTCCTCCGGAGGCGATAACAGCGTAGCCATTACTGATGTGGCGACCGGGCGTCAACGGGTTGCTCTACGAGGACACACCGATGAGGTGCTGCCCATTGCCTTCTTGTCCGGTGATCGGCTGCTCTCGGTCGGAGCGGACAAGCAGGTGAGAGTCTGGGACGTCCCTAACGGGAAGGCCGTCTCCAAGTGGGCGACACCTGACTTCTTGGGCCTATCCTTGACCCGCAACGGCCAGTGGTTGGCGCTCCGCTTCATGAACGGAAAACTCGGTCTCTGGCGAGCCGCCGATGGTCACTTGCAGAAGGTATTTACATATCGTTCGCAGCAGCCGTGTGCTTCAAGGGAGCGGCGGTAAGCGCGAAAACAGGCATGGCCGGCGGGTGGCCCACGCTAAACCTTGAGGGTGCCCCATCCTTCGCGTTCGTGGCGAAGGGTGGGGGAGGGGGTTCTGTCGTCCCTGCGGGACTCGGGATGGATGCCATGTTTGCTCGGCCACAGCGCCCCCAAGTGTCGTTCTTCTTCCCACCCTTTGCCAAGAACGCCCGTCGCCTGCGCTCCGGGCGGGCAAAGGATGGGGCACCCGCCCGATTGTTCTGCTTTCGGGATATACTCTCGCGGGAAAGGTGGGCCACCCGCCAAGCAACAGTCAGGGCACCGATATACGTGCGACTGGGCCATGGATTCAGCTCTTCGGGGGTGGGAAATGAACATGCCTCTTCCGAGGTTCTTGAGC
>DATIWW010000166.1:0-2545 GCA_035519175.1 Terriglobales bacterium | reverse complement strand
GTGGCCGACAATCTGCCCAACGATCCCCGCATCCACCAAGAGAAGGGCACCAAGAAGATCTTCTTCAAGAACTTCATGGACGCGCGCGTGAACTTCGTGGTGCTGCCGGTGGCCCGCCACCTCATGCGCCCCGACCAGGCCGCGCAGGCCTCCGCCGAGGGCTACCTGGCCGACGTGATGATGCACGAGATCTGCCACGGCCTGGGTCCCGCCTTCGCCCGCCAGAACGGGAAGCCGGTGGACATCCGCGTCGCCATCGGTCCTGCCTACTCGGCGCTGGAAGAGGCCAAGGCCGACGTGGTGGGCATGGTCGCCTTGAAGTGGCTGGTGGAGCACGGCGCCCTGCCCAAGGAGCGCCTGCCGGAGTACTACGCCTCCTACCTGGCCGGCATCTTCCGCACCGTGCGCTTCGGGGTGGCCGAGGCCCATGGCCGCGCCGAGATGATGGAGTTCAACTACTTGAGCGAGCAGAAGGCCATCGTGCGCGAGCCTTCCGGGCGCTACGCCATCGACCCGGCCCGCATCGGTCCCGCCCTGGCCTCGTTGGCCAAGGAGCTACTGGAGCAGGAGGCCACCGGCGACCGCGCCCGCGCCGAGCAGTGGTTTGCCCGCTACGATTCCATGCCTGCCGAGTTACAATCCGCTCTCAAGGCAGCCTCCCAGGTGCCGGTGGACGTCGAACCGATCTTTTCGTTTCCGGAGCCAGTGCAATGAAAAAACATGAACCATCCGGGCATGAGCGCCGCCGCTTCGAGCGCGTGGACGTGGCCTTCTCCGCCGGGGTGCAGGTGACCGACCGCAAGGGCAAGGTCATGGGGGTGGTGCGGCAGTTGGGCCGCGGCGGTTTCATGCTGGAGCCCAACAAGCCGGTCAAGCCGGGCAAGAAGTACGAGCTGCTGATCGTGGACCAGAGCGAGAAGGTACGCCGCGAAGTCACGGCCGTGGCCCGCTACGCCGACGCCCGCTACGCCGGCTTCGAGTTCCAGCACTTGGACGTGGATGCCGCCGTCGACATCGGCATCCTGATCGGCAAGTATTACGCTTCCGAGGTCGCTCCCGCCTAGCTGCGGGCGCCGCCCTCGCTCCCGTCCATGAGGTGAGCTATGCACGACAAGCGCAAGTACGAGCGGGTGAACCTGCCGGAAACCGCCAAGATCTATGTCGCCGACGAGAAGGGCGCGCGCCTGGGAGCGGTCCGCGTGCTGGGGTTGGGCGGCGTGCTGGTCGCCACCCCGCGCCAGTTCGCCAAGGGCGAGAAGGTCACCCTGGCCATCGTGGACGAGAGCGAGGGTATCCGCCGCAAGCTGAAGGTCCGCGCCCTCTACACCCTGCCCATCGGCGTCGGCTTCGAGTTCGGGAAGCTGGACGAGCAATCCGCGGTCGAGATGGGCGTCATCATCGGCAAGCACAAGGGCGGCACGTAGGGACAGGCTTGTGACGGAGTCTTCCGGCCCGCGCGGCCCCGGCTCCTCCCGAGCCGCTGGCCAACATCCGCACCCAGCTCGACGGTTTCACCCCGCCGCTGCGGCAGCGGGCGATGAGCCTGTTCATGGACGAAGGCCGCTTCTCCTCGCATCTGCGCCACATGCGCTCCGTCTATGGGGCCAAACACGCCGCGCTGACCGCCGACCTGGCGCCCCTCACTGCCCGCGGCTGGACCTGGTCGAACAATCCCGCTGGCATGCATCTGCTGGTGCGGCATGCGCGCGGCGACTACGTCCGGGCGGTGGCGGTGGCCAGTCCGCTCGACCTGGCGCTGCTCAGCTCGTATCGCGTCACGCCCAGCCGTGACGATGGCCTCTTCCTCCGCTTTGGCGCCCTGGATCCCGCCGGCCTGCAGGCGGGAACCGCCGCGCTCGTCGCCACGGCTGAGAAGAAGCTAAGAGCTAAGAGCTAAGAGCGGCGGCTTCAGCCTACGAAGTCCACTTTGGCGGCGTGGGGGATGATGCCCGCCTTGTGGCCCATGGCCAGCAGGCGGCGCACCGCTTCGCGCCCGTCCTGGCCGTAGTCCAGGGTGCGCTCGTTCACGTACATGCTGACGAAGCGGTTGGCCAGTTGATGGTCCAGGTCGCGGGCGAACTGCATGGCGTAGTTGAGCGCCTGCTCGCGGTGGTCGAGCGCGTACTGGATGCTCTGGCGCAGCGCCCCGTTGACGCTGGTGATCAGCTTCTTGCCCAGGTCGCGGCGGATGGCGTTGCCGCCCAGGGGCAGTGGCAGCCCGGTCTTCTCCCGCCACCACTGTCCCAGGTCCACGATCTTGTGCAGCCCGGAGCGGGCGAAGGTGAGCTGCCCTTCGTGGATGATCAGCCCGGCCTCGTAGCGCCCCTCCACCACCTGGGGAATGATCTGGTCGAAGGGCACCACCTCGGTCGTCACCTGAGGCGCGAACAACTTGAGCGCCAGGTAGGCGGTGGTCATGGTGCCGGGGACCGCGATCCTCTTCTGCGCAACCTCCTCGGCGGGAAAGGCGCGCGCCGCCACCAGCATGGGCCCGTAGCCCTCGCCCACGCTGCCCCCGGTGGGCAGCAGCGCGTACTTTTCCTGG
>DATIWW010000165.1:0-2017 GCA_035519175.1 Terriglobales bacterium | reverse complement strand
CGCGCGTGCCAGCCTGAGCCGCGCAGCGGCGAAGGATCTCTACGCCCGGCCGAGAGACACTACTCATAGGGTCTTCGAGTCTCTGGTACGGGCGCAGCATGCTGCGCCCTTACGGCAGACCTATACAGGGCGCGGCCCGGCCAGGCGCGGACGTCTGAGCCGCGCAGCGGAGTGTCGAAGGCCGAAGAGTCTGTGGGCCAGGCCTGTCCCCCTTCGAGAAATTGGCCCTTGCTCCTTGAATGAACACGCGCTAGGATGTGTGTATGATACACAGAACATTTGTTCTGATGTGTGGAGACTGACCTTACCATGCGAGATTTGCCCGCTCTCCCCCTCCTAGCGTTGTTCGGGCTGGCCGTCGCCGCCCTGGCTTACCGGTGTGCCTTTCGCCTTGCCTGCCGCCTCACCCTTTCCCCCGCCGCCTGGCCCCCGGCCGGGCCCGGACCGGCTTTCCCCGCCTGACGCCTCCCTGCCGTCTGCCGGGAGCGCCCCCGACGGCCAGCCCGGCGACGAACCGCGGCTCAAGGCGCCCCCGCGGCCAGGAAGCCGCCCGCACTCCATAAGGATTGACCATGGCCACTTCCAAACGCGCCCGCACCCGCTCCACCACGCCTGGCGCCGCCCTGCGCCTGCCCGCCGACACGACGGCACCGGACGCCGGCGCAGCCCCGACCATCGCCACGATCTTGGCCGACCTGGCCGACAAGCAGGCCCGGCTGACCGACCTGATTGACGCCGCCGACCCCGGCGACACGCGCACCCTGATAAGGCTCTTCTCGCTCTACGCTCAGATCGCCAGCCGGATGGGCCGCCTCCTCCGCGACCAGCGCGCCCTCTCCGGCCAGGCCGCCGACGGCATCGCCGGCGCCATCGCCCAGGCCCTCGACGAGCTCAGCAGCGAGCTGGGGCAGCCGCTATGACCGCGCCGCGCCCCGCTGGGGCCGGCAGCCAGCGCCTCGCCCACGTCATGCAAACCCTCGGCCGCCGCCCGAGTTGTACAGACGCTCCGATGGAGCGCCTCGATTGCCGGCAGCCCGGCGCGCCGCCCGACCTGCCCACCACTCACGGCCTCCAGCTCGCCAGCATTGAAGCCCGCCTGACGAAGCTGGAGCAGAGCGTCAGCCATCAAAACCGCCTGCTCCTCATCGGCGTCATCGCCTTGGTGGGCGAGCTGGCGCAGAAGATTCTGAGACCCTAGCGGCAGGTAGCGAGGCCGCCGTCATGCCCGCGACAGCGGGCACGCCTTCGGCGAGAGCCCGAGCAGTGATTACGATTTCCGACCTGGCCAAGAAATGGCTCACCGACATTTCTCTCTTCTCCAAATTGGTCACCCGCCGGCCGCTGCGCGCCTACCAGCTCGAGCCCGCCCGCGCCATCGTCGACTCGGTCCTCAACCGCCGGGGGCTCACCTTCGCCGTCATGTTCCCGCGCCAGGCCGGCAAGAACGAGACCCAGGCCCAGCTCGAAGCCTATCTGCTCAACCTCTTCCAGCGCCTCCCCGGCGCCCAGATCGTGAAGGCGTCGCCCACCTTCAAGCCCCAGACCGTCAACTCCATGATGCGCCTGGAGGCCATGCTGGCCAACGCCTGGAACGCCGGCGCCTGGGCCTGCGAGCAGGGCTACATCTACCGGCTGGGCCAGGCCCGCGCCCTCTTCTTTTCCGCCAACCCTTCGGCCAATGTGGTGGGCGCCACCGCCTCGGTGCTCCTGGAGTGCGACGAGGCCCAGGATGTGGACGGAGCCAAGTGGCAGAAGGATTTTGTGCCGATGGTGGCCAGCACCAACGCGACCCGCGTGTTCTGGGGCACCGCCTGGACGTCTCAGACTCTGCTGGCCGCCACGGTCGCCCAGCTCCGCGAGCTGGAGCAGAAGGATGGGGTTAAGCGCGTGTTCATCGTCACACCCGAGCAGGTCGCCCGCGAAGTCCCCGCCTACGGCGCCTTTGTCGCCGGCGAAGTGCAGCGCCTGGGCCGCGATCATCCCCTGATCAAGACCCAGTTCTTCCTCGAAGCCATCG
>DATIWW010000164.1:0-2207 GCA_035519175.1 Terriglobales bacterium | reverse complement strand
GTGGGCAGCGACATCGAGTACGCCGACGAGATCACCATGCAGAAGGCGATGGAGGGGCGGCGAGAACTGTAGTTAGGAGTTTGTAGTTTGGAGTTAGGCGCTCTTTGCGAGCTCTGCGGTCTCGGCGTTGAATCACTCCTTTCCACCGCGCGATATCTCCACCACTACGTTATAGTCGGGCGCGGCGCTGACCGGATCGTAGCGGCGCTCGATGAGCACGTTGCCCTCGGGCCAGTAGGCCTGGACGTTGCCCGGACAGATGTCGGCCAGGTGGACGTGGCCGCGGAGCTCGCCCAAGGCAGAGCGCACCGTCACCGCGTCGCCGTGCTTCAGGCCGAGGCGGCCGGCGTCGGAAGGATTCAGGAAGACGTCGTCGCGGCGGCGCGAGCCGGTCAGGGGATCGCGCGGCCCATAGGTCATGGAGTTGAACTGCTTGCCGCGGCGGGTCGAAAAATAGAACTTCCCTTCCGGCACGCGGACATCGGGGATGGGCACAGGGACGAAGCGCGCGCGCCCGCCCGGCATCTTGGCGAAGCCGTCCGTGAACAGGCGCGGCCCGCCCCACTGCACCCAGTCGCCCTCCTTGGCCAGCTTCTCGATCCCGGCATACATGGGCATGGCCTCGGCCATCTCGCGGCGGATCTCGGCGTCGGAGGCGTAGGCGAACTGCGGCGCGTGTGCGGGCAGCAGGCGCCGGCCGATCAGGCAGGGGATCTCCCACTCCGGCCGGGCTTCGGCGATGCGGCGCCCGGGGATGGGCGGCGAGTAGCGGATGCGGCGCTCGGTGGAAGTGGAGGTCCCGCCCGACTCGTAGCGGGTCTCGGCCGGCAGCAGCACCAGCACCTCCCCGCCCTCCATCACGGCGTAGCTGTTGAGAGTGATGTCCTGGTGGATGCGCAGGCGCACGCGGCGCAGGGCCTGGGCCACGTAGCTGCGGTCGGGCATGGTCTCGAGCAGGTTGCCGCCGATGGTGTAGAGCGCGTCCATGCGGCCCTCGTGCGCGGCCTCGAGCATCTGCCCGGTCTTGAGGCCCTTGCTGGCGGGAACCTCTTTGCCCCACAGCTTGGCGAAGCGGGCGGCGTTCTCGGGGTTGATCTCGAAGCCGCCGGGGAACTTGTCGCCGTCCACGCCGCACTCGCCGCCGCCCTGCACCCCGCTGTGGCCGCGAATGGCCATGATGCCGGTCTTCTCCCGTCCCAGGTTGCCGCGGATCAGCGCCAGGTCGGCCAGGGTCTTGATGTTCTCCACTCCGAAGCGGTGCTGGGTCAGGCCCATGGAGTAGCAGAGCACAGCGGTCTTGGCCTCGCCGTACATGCGGGCGAAGCGTTCGATCTGGGCGCGCGGCAGGCCGCTGGAAGCCTCGATGTCATCCCAAGAAAGCTGTTGGAGGAAGGCGGCCAGCTCGGGGAAGCCGGCGGTGCGCTGCGCGATGAAGTCGCGGTCTTCCCCGCCCTGCTCGAGCAGCGCTTTCATGGCGCCGTTCATGAAGGCGATGTCGCCGCCGATCTTGACTTGGAAGAACTCGTCCATCAGCTTGGTGCCGAAGACCGCGCTCGAGACCACCGAGGGCACCCAGTAGCGCTCCAGTCCGGGCTCGCGAAAGGGGTTCACCACGACGATGCGCGTGCCCTGGCGCTTGGCGTAGTGCATGTACTTGGTGGTGACGGGCTGGTTGTTGGCCAGGTCGGTGCCGAAGAGGATGAGCAGGTCGGTGCCGAGGAAGTCGGAGAGCGAGCAGGTGGGCGCGCCCACGCCCAGGGTCTCCTTCAGTCCATAGACGCTGGCGGCATGGCAGAGGCGCGAGCACAGGTCCACGTTGTTGGTGCCTAGCAGGCGCGCCAGCTTCTGGAAGGTGTAGTAGGCCTCGTTGGTCAGGCCGCGGGAGGTGGCGAAGAAGCCCATGCGCCCGGCGGGGACGTTCTTCAGTTCGCCGGCGATCAGGTCCAGCGCCTCGTCCCAGGAGAGGCGGCGGAAGCCGCGGTCGCCCGCGCGCAGCACCATGGGCCAGGGGATGCGCCCCAGCCGGTGCAACTCTTCGTTGGACATCGAACGGAGGCTCGCGAGGTCGGCAAGACGCTGGTCGGCGGCGGCGGGCATGGTGTTCAGCCGCAGCAGGTTCAGCCGGGTCATGCACAGGTGGGTGCCAGGGATGACGTTGTCCTTCAGGCCGTAAGGGCCGAGGGAGCAGCCATCGCAGACGCCGTGGC
>DATIWW010000163.1:0-9617 GCA_035519175.1 Terriglobales bacterium | reverse complement strand
ATTAGCCGGCTGGCTCCGCCACGTTCCCGCGCACGGTCAGCACCGGGCAGGGAGCCTGGCTGACGATGCGGTAGGCGTACAGCCAGGGCAGGCGGTCGGCGAACATCTGCGGCGCCTTCAGGCCCAGCACGATGAGGCCGGCGCCGCGCTGGCCGGCCGCTTTCACGATGCGCTCGGCGGGATCGCCGCCGGCGATCTCCGTGCGCGCGCGCACCTTCCCGGCCTCGCTTCCCAGCATCTCCTGGAGGCGGGCCTGGAGCCGCGCGTCGCGCCCGCCGCGGTCGCCCCCCATCTCCTCCCCGGGCTCGAGCACGTGCAGCAGGGTGAGCTCGGAGCCGAACTCGCGCGCCGCCGAGAGCGCGTAGGGCAGGGCGCGCGCCGAGTCGGCGGAGAAGTCGGTGGCGAACAGCAGCGCCGGGAGCCCGCTGCCCGGCCGCGCCGCCGGCACGTGCGGCCCCACCGTCAGCACCGGGCAGGGCGCCTTGCGGAAGACCTCCTCCGCCACCGAGCCCAGCACCAGCTTGCTCAGCCCGGTGCGCCCGTGCGTCCCCACCACCACCAGGTCGACGTGCTGGCGCGCGATCAGCTCGCCCAGCGTCTCGGCCACGTAGCCGCGCAGCACCCAGGCGTGGTGCTCCACTCCCGCCAGTTGCTTTTCCACCTGCAGCCGGACCACCAAGGCCGCGGCCTCGCGCTGCGCCTGGTCCAAGGCTACGCCCAGGGCGTCCGGACCCGCCAGGTAGTAGGTATTGATGGGCACCACGTGCGCCAGGTGCAGGGTGGAGCCGTAGCGGCGGGCCGCCCCGGTGGCATAGGAGAGCGCGCGCTCGGAGCACTCGGAAAAATCGGTGGCGATGAGGATGTTCTTGGGGGCGACGGGCGAAGCCGCCGGCGCCTCCGCCGGAGAGAGGGTGTGGGGCAGGCTCATAGCATCACCTCGTCACACACCTCTACCCTAGCAGGAAGCGGCGCTGCTCTCAGTGACGGCGGTCACCGGGAGATGAGTCAGGATCGCCCTCGGCACGCGCCTAGGCGGGGTGTGGCGCCCAGGGGTCGAAGGTGCCGACGTGCCAGATGTGTCCCTCGGGATCGGCGCAGCAGAAGCCCTTGCCGCCGAAGCCTTTGTCTTCCAGCTCGATCAGCATGCGGGCGCCGGCGGCCTGGGCGCGGGCGTAGATGGCCTCGATGTCGGTGACCAGCAGGTAGGAGGCCTGGGTCTCGGCCCCGCCGACCTCATCGGGCTGCTTGAGCAGGTTGGAGGCGGCGGTGCCGCTGGCGACCGAGCCGATCATGATCATGCCGTTGCCGAAGGTGAGCTGCGAATGCAGCACCACGCCCTCCGGCCCGGGCACGACCAACTGCTTCTCGAAGCCGAAGACGCGGCACAGCCACTCGATCATGGCCGGAGCGTTGCGGTAGCGCAGGCCCGGGATCACCGTGGACCTGGAGTCCTTGCTGGAAGCTGTCATGCGGAGATTCTGCCACCGAAACCCGCCACCGGCGCAGAGATCTCGGGACCGGGCACTTGGCGCCGCCCCCGAAGTCCCGGAGGCCGAATTCCCTTGACTGAATGACTATTCATTCAGTACACTCCTCCCAACTTGATACCGGCGCGCGTCGTTGCCATCCTCACCCCACATCTACTTCGACGCGCGCCTTCTCCATTTCGGGCGGTGTAACCCCCGGACTTTGGATCCGGGAGGGTCCGTGTGGCCCCGGATCGGTTCGTGCAGCCCCGGGTCTCTGATCCGGGGGATTCGGGAATCGGTGAGAGTTGTAGGCTGATGCAGCCTGCCGCGTCCAACGCGCTCAGTCCGGCTCGCTCGCCCAGAGCGCTTGCTTCCCTTCCTCTGTCCTGTTCACTGCGCCCCTTCCACCCGCCCGCAAAGCTGCTAACATCTCTCTCCTCTTCTCCGGGCGGCGCTTGCCCCGCCGTCTGCGGCCCCAATGAGGCGCGCCCATGAAGCGCATCGAGAAAGTCGCCGTGCTGGGTGCCGGGACCATGGGAGCGCGCATCGCCGCGCACCTGGCCAACGCCGGCGTGCCCTCCTTCCTGCTTGACATCGTGCCCGCGGGCGCCCAAGGCGCCGCGCGCAACCAGATCGCCGCCGCCGGCCTGGAGGCCGCCCGCAAGGCCAAGCCCGCCGCCTTCATGGAGGCCTCGCTCGCCCGCCTGGTCACCCTCGGTAACTTCGAGGACAATCTCGGCTGGCTCCAGCAGTGCGACTGGATCGTGGAGGCGGTGGTCGAGGACCTGGGCATCAAGCGCGACCTGCTCAAGAAAGTGGACGCCGCGCGCCGTCCCGGCACCATCACCACCACCAACACCAGCGGGCTGCCCGTGGCCAAGATCGCCGAAGGTTTCTCCCAGGACTTTCGCCGCTGCTGGTTCGGCACGCACTTCTTCAATCCCCCGCGCTACATGCGCCTGCTGGAATTGATCCCCACCCCGGACAGCGACCGCGAGTCCATGGCCGCCATCGCCCACTTCTGCGATCTGCGCCTGGGCAAGGCCATCGTGCACGCCAAGGACACGCCCAACTTCATCGCCAACCGCATCGGCACCTTCAGCGCGCTCAACACCTTTCGCATCATGCAGGAGATGGACCTCAGCGTCGAAGAGGTGGACGCGCTCACCGGCTCGGCGCTGGGCGCTCCCAAATCGGGCACCTTCCGCACCATCGACCTGGTCGGCCTGGACGTGCTCGGCCACGTGGTGCGCAACGGCCTGGAGAACATCCACGACGAGCGCTCGGACCTCCGCCTCCCCGACTTCTTCCAGAAGATGCTGGAGCGCAAGCTGCTGGGCGACAAGACCGGCGGCGGCTTCTACAAGCGCGTGAAGGGCGCTCCCGAAGGGCAGGACCGCCTGGCCCTCGATTGGAAGACCCTGGAGTACCGCCCCCGCCAGAAGGCCAAGTTCCCTTCCCTGGAGATGGCCAAGAACATCGAAGACCCGGCCGAGCGCCTGCGCACCCTGCTCGCGGGCGATCCCCGCAAGGACAAGGCCGCGGCCTTCTACTGGAGCTCGCTCAGCGAGCTCTGGAGCTACGCCGCCAACCGCATCCCCGAGATCGCCGACACCGTGGTCGAGATCGACCGCGCCATGAAGACCGGCTTCAACCAGGAGTTCGGCCCCTTCGAATTGTGGGACATGGCCGGCGTCCCGGCGACCGTCGAGCGCATGAAAAAGGAAGGCCGTCCGGTCGGGGCCAACGTGGAGAAGCTGCTGGCCGACGGCCGCACCTCCTGGTATGCCGACGCCCCCGACGCCGCCTGCGGCCGCATCTTCTTCGACCTGGCCTCGCAGCGCAGCCGCCCGGTGGAAGCGCCTGCGGGCATCTGGTCGGTGGAGATCGCCAAGAAGGCCAAGGGCGTGGTCCGCAAGAACCCCGGCTGCTCGCTGGTGGACCTGGGCGAGGGCGTCGCCTGCCTGGAATTCCACTCCAAGATGAACGCGCTGGGCGGCGACATCGTGCAACTGGTCATGCAGACGCTCAAGCCCGGCGGCCCCGGCGACCACTTCGACGCCTTCGTCATCACCAACGACGCCCCCAACTTCTCCGTGGGCGCCAACATCATGATGCTGCTCATGGCGGTGCAGGAGGGCGAGTGGGACGACGTGGACTCCGCCATCCGCGCCTTCCAGGGCATGACCCAGGCCATCAAGTTCTCGCCCAAACCGGTGGTGGCTGCGCCCTTCGGCATGTCCCTGGGCGGCGGCTGCGAGATCCCGCTGCACTCGGCCGTGCGCATGCCCCACGCCGAGCTTTACATGGGCCTGGTCGAGGTGGGCGTGGGGCTGCTACCCGGCGGCGGCGGCTGCAAGGAGATGACCCTGCGCGCGGTGGATAGCGCCGCCAGCATCCGTCCCGACGGCCGCGGCGAGTCGGTGGAGATGATGGAAGCCATGAAGCGGACCTTCGAGACCGTGGCCACCGCCAAGGTCTCGACCTCGGCCTTCGAGGCGCGCGGCCTGGGCTTCCTCTCCGAGGGCGACACCATCGTGATGAACCGCGAGCGCCTGCTCACCGACGCCAAAGAGCGCGCCATGGAGATGGTGCGCGCCGGCTATCGCCCCCCGGTCATGCGCACCGACATTCCCGCCCCCGGCGAAAACATCCTGGCAACCTTGAAGCTGGGCATTCATCTGATGAGGCAGGCGGAGTTCATCACCGAGTACGAGGTCAAGATCGGGCACAAGGTGGCGGAGGTGCTGTGCGGCGGCGCCGTTTCCCCCGGCACCCCGGTCAGCGAGCAGTACCTGCTCGACCTGGAGCGCGAGGGCTTCAAGTCGCTCGCGGGGGAAAAGAAGACGCAGGAGCGCATCCAGTACACGCTCAAGACCGGCAAGCCGCTAAGGAATTGAGTCATCGGGTCATCGGATCATCGGGTCATTGAAGAACTGGGAACCGGGAACTGAGAACTGGCAACTGGAGCTGTTATGAGAGAGGTCGTCATCGCATCCGCCGTCCGCACCGCGGTCGGCAAGGCCTTCAAAGGCACGCTGCGCACCACCCGGCCCGACGACATGGCCGCTGTGGCCATCAAGGGCGCGCTCGACCGCGTGCTGCAGCTCGATCCCACCGAGATCGGCGACGTCATCCTGGGCTGCGCCATGCCCGAGGCCGAGCAAGGGATGAACGTGGCCCGCATCGCCTCGCTGCGCGCCGGCCTGCCGGTGGAATGCTCGGCCATGACCATCAACCGCTTCTGCTCCTCCGGGCTGCAGGCCATCGCCATCGCCGCCGAGCGCATCCTGGCCGGCGCCTTCGATGTGGCCGTGGCCGGCGGCGTCGAATCCATGACCATGATCCCCATGGGCGGCAACAAGGTCAGCGCCAATCCCTGGCTGGTGGACCACTATCCCGACGCCTACCTCTCCATGGGCCTGACCGCGGAGCGGCTGGCCGCGCGCTACTCCATCACCCGTCAGATGGCCGACGAGTTCTCGCTGCGCAGCCATCAGAAGGCCACCGCCGCCATCCAGGCGGGCAAGTTCAAGGACGAGATCGTGCCCCTGCCGGTCTCCTTCACCACGCCCAACGGCGCCAAGCCCAAGCGCGTCGAGATCACCTTCGACACCGACGAAGGCCCGCGCGCCGATACCTCGCTGGAAGCGCTGGGCTCGCTCAAGCCCGCCTTCCACATGAAGGGCACCATCACCGCTGGAAACTCGTCGCAGATGTCCGACGGCGCGGCCGCGGCCGTGGTCATGACGGCGGAGCGCGCCAAGGCGCTCGGCATCCAGCCGCTCGCCCGCTACGTCGCCTTTGCCACCGCCGGCTACAAGCCCGAGGAGATGGGCCTGGGCCCGGTCTTCGCCATCCCCAAGGCGCTCAAGATGGCGGGGCTGAAGCTGGCCGACATCGACGTGATCGAACTGAACGAGGCCTTCGCCACCCAGTCGCTGGCGGTGATCAAGGAAGCGGGGCTCGACCCGGAGAAGGTCAACCCCAACGGCGGCGCGGTGGCGCTGGGGCATCCCCTGGGCTGCACCGGGGCCAAGCTGACCGCGGGCATTGTCCGGGAACTCAAGCGGCGCAAGGCGCGCTACGGCCTGGTCACCATGTGCGTGGGCGGCGGCATGGGCGCAGCGGGAATCTTTGAGAATTTGCAGTGAACGAAAGGACTAAATTTAAGAATTAAGAATGAAGAGTGCAGAATGAAAAACGCCGCTGAACCCGGCCCGCTGCTCATTCTGCATTCTCAATTCTGCATTCTGCATTGGAGAACATGATGGCGACCGTAACAATGCCTAGGACGAAGATCATGGGCGGGAGCTTCCTGATCGAAGAGCAGAAGCCGGAAGCGGTCTTCACGCCCGAGGATTTCAACGAGCAGCACCAACTCATCGCGCAGACGGCGGAGGAGTTCGCCAAGAACGAGATCGCGCCCAACGCCGACAAGCTGGAGAAGAAGGACTGGCCGCTCACCCGCGAACTGCTGAAGAAGGCCTGCGAGCTGGGCTTGGCCACGGTGGACGTCCCCGAGGAATACGGCGGCGCCGAGATGGACAAGGTGTCGAGCGCCATCATCGCCGACCGCATGGCGCGCTCCGGCAGCTTCGTGGTCAGCTTCGGCTCGCACGCCGGCATCGGCACCCTGCCCATCGTCTACTTCGGCAACGAGGCGCAGAAGAAGAAGTACCTGCCGGGACTGGCGGCGGGCACCACCATCGGCGCCTACGCGCTCTCCGAGTCCACCTCGGGCTCCGATGCCATGAATGTCCGCACCAAGGCCGTGCTCTCGCCCGACAAGAAGTTCTACGTCCTCAACGGCGAGAAGATGTGGATCACCAACGGCGGCTTCGCCGACCTGTTCATCGTCTTCGCCAAGGTGGACGGCGAGAAGTTCACCGCCTTCATCGTGGAGAAGAGCTTTCCCGGCTTCTCCCCGGGCGCGGAAGAGCACAAGATGGGCATCCGCGGCTCCTCCACCACCCCGCTCATCCTCAACGACGTGAAGGTGCCGGTGGAGAACGTGCTGGGCGAGGTGGGCAAGGGCCACATCATCGCCTTCAACATTTTGAACATCGGGCGCTTCAAGCTGGGCGCCGGCTGCGTGGGCGGCTCCCGCAACTCGCTCACGGCCGCGATCGCCTACGCCAAGGAGCGCAAGGCCTTCGGTAAGTCCATCGCCGAGTTCGGCCTGATCCGCGAGAAGCTGGCGCAGATGGCGGTGGGCATCTACGCCGGCGAGTCCATGGTCTACCGGACCGTGGGCCTGATCGACGCCGCGCTCTCCGAGATCGACAAGAAGTCCCCCGACGCTCCCGGCCAGATCCGCAAGGCCATCGAGGAGTACGCGGTGGAGTGCTCCATCATCAAGGTGTGGGGCTCGGAATTGCTCGACATGGTGGTGGACGAGACGGTGCAGATCTACGGCGGCTACGGCTTCGTGGAGGAGTACCCGGCGGAGCGCGCCTACCGCGACTCGCGCGTCAACCGCATCTTCGAGGGCACCAACGAGATCAACCGCATGATCATCACCGGGTGGCTGCTGAAGCGCGCGGTGAGCGGCCAGCTTCCCCTGCTGCCCGCCATCAAGAAGATCATGGACGAGGTGCTGGCCGGGCCCGGCTCGGGCGAAATGCCCGAAGGCACGCTGGCGGAGGAACGCGCGCTCCTGGCCAACGCCAAGAAGATCGCGCTCTTCACCGCGGGCGCGGCCTCGCAGAAGTACATGACCGCGCTCGCCGACCAGCAGGAGATCCTGGGCGCGCTGGCCGACATCATCATGGAGGTCTATGCCATGGATTCCTGCGTGATCCGGGCGCAGAAGCTTGTGGCCGCGCAGGGCGAGAAGGGCGCCGCCTTCGCCATCAAGATGACGCAGGTGTACCTGCAGAACGCCATGGTGAAGATCGACGCCGCCGCCCGCAAGGTGCTGCCGGCGGTGGCCGAAGGCGACATGCTGCGCACCCAGATGGCCATCCTGCGCCGCTTGTCGAAGTACGAGCCCCTCAACACCATCGCCCTGCGCCAGCACATCGCGCAGCGCGTGCTGGAGGCGGGCAAGTACGTGGTGGCGTAGGCTAGAAGAACAGCCACGGATTTGCGCGGATCAACACGGATCAAGGAACCATCCGTGCGAATCCGTAAAATCCGTGGCCTGTTTTTCCCTTCGTGTTCCTTCGTGCCCTTCGTGGTTAGCTCTTCTTCTCCAGCTCCGCCATCACCGCCTGGATCAATTCCTTGGAGTCGTTCAGGCACTTGAGGACGAGTTCGATGTCCATGGCGGGGCGGTTGGGATAGCGCTGGCTCTGGCAATAGACGCCGTGCTGGCCCACCAGGGTGAGGGCGTCGGTGAGCAGGTCGAGGGTGACCGCCAGCCGCCCCCGCGGCACCCCCATCATGAACTCGTGGCGCTCCAGCTCTTCCCGCTTTTCATCGAAGACGGACATGCCGGCATTGTACGCGAGCGGGGACCGCCCCTGGTCGGGGAGAAGAACTGCTGCAGGCGCTCCTTCCTACGGCGGGGGCAGCCACTCCCCTCCCCGTCTCTGGCGGCTCTTGGGGGGCCTGTAGATTCGCAGGACGATCCAGCCAACACCTGCCAGGATCGCTGCCGACACAATCCTCGCCCAGACCCCGTGGAGCTCCGCGGTTCCTCCCCTGCCGATGAGGTACAGATTTCCGGTAGCGAGTCCGACCAGGGCTTCGATGATCCAGATGACGAAGAACAGCGCACATACTATGGCCGCGCAGCCGACAAAGAGAGCGGGGCCGCGGGAGGGCTTGTAGGCCGCCTGCTTCAACGGGTCTGCGACTCCGTTCTGGGTCGCGGACGCTGGTCCGTGCTGCAGGCGCGACTGGATGCCCTTCAGCCACAAGGCGATCTGGCGGCTGTAAAAACCACCGGCGTCGACCAGCATGAATCCTTGCCAGCTGGCACGCTCCACGCGAAGCGTGACCGCGACTTTGGCACCCTCAGGAGCCGGCTCGATGTGAAACACAGCCGTCGCCGCGTGCGCCGCACTGCGCCCCTCCAACTCGAGGCCCTCCGGAGTGTCCGCGAGGCGCCAGTCGGCAAGGTACTCCCTCGCGAAGGCGCGCGCGGCTTCCACCACGGCCTCCGGCTGCGCCGGGAAGACGGCATCTTCCGCGAAGTGCTTGTATTTCCAGTCCATGAGCGTGACCGGCAGGCCCGCGGCCGGATCCGGCTTTCGGACCCGTCATACCCGCGGCAACGCGGGGCGGATGCTAGCACAGACGGGACGAGGCCGTAGCAGGTTCTGCGAAGGGCGTCGGTGACGTGGCATCACGCGCCGCCGTTACTTGCCGGGCTTGGAAGGCTCCTGGTAGAGCCCGATGATGTTGCCGCCGGGATCGCGGAAGCGGGCGGTGATCTCGCCCGGGTCGGCGCCGATGGGCTGCACGATCTGGCCGCCGTTGGCGACCACGGCCTTCACCGCGGCTTCCACGCTGTCCACCATGATGTAGAAGAGCAGGCCGGGTTTGTCCGCGGGCGGCCGCCCCAGCACCCAGGCGCCGCTCACTTCGCCGACGCCGTCGTCGAAGGCGGTGGCGCCGTCGCCGCGCGTGCGGAGGTTCCAGCCGAAGACCTTCTGGTAGAACTCGGCCGAGCGCGCAATGTCGGTGGCCGGCATCTCCAGGTAGCAGATCTTGCCGTTACCGCGAGTGGGTGGCATGGGTCGTCCTTTCCGGGGCCGTCATTCTACCAGTTGCCCCGGCATCGCCGCGGCGCTAGACTTTTCTCAGACCTCATTCGCGGGAGGGTCCCCATGCCCCGCTACGAGTATCTCTGCCTGGACTGCAAGAAGCCCTTCGAGAAGATCCTGACCCTTGCGGAGCACGAGAAAGAGAAGCTGGTCTGCCCCCGCTGCGGCTCCCAGAAGGTGGCCCAGCAGGCCACTCCTTTCTTCGCCGTGACCTCGCGCAAGGCCGCTTGAGCGCTGGCGACCGGCGACTGGCGGCTAGTCGGCGGCGGCGGGCTTGGCTTCGGGCTTCCAGCGCAGCACGGGCTTGCGCGCCGCCTGTACCTCGTCGAGCCGCGAGACCCGGGTGGTGTGCGGCGCCTCCTGCACCAGCTGGGGCGAGCGCTCGCACTCCTCCGCGATCGCCTTCATGGCGTCCACGAACAGGTCCAGCTCT
>DATIWW010000162.1:0-9399 GCA_035519175.1 Terriglobales bacterium | reverse complement strand
TTCCAGCTGGAAGCTGGAGACCTCAAGAACAGTGATGGTGTCGGCCTTGGCCTGCTCGACCAGCGAAATGGCGGGGGTTCCGATATTGCCGCCAACGGCAGTCGGGTAACCACCGGCGGCGACCACTTCTCCGGCCAGGGCGGTGGTGGTGGTCTTGCCGTTGGAGCCGGTGATGGCCACCAGGTGGCCCTTGAGGAAGCGGGAGGCCAATTCCACTTCGCCGATGACGGGCACGCCCTGGGAGCGGGCTTGCTGCAGTTGCGCGATCTCGTAGGGCACGCCGGGGGAGATCACGATGAGGTCCTGGTCGCGGAAGGTGCGGTCGCCGTGGCCGCCGGCCTCGACGGTGATGCCCTTGTCGAGCAGGGCGGGGATCTCGCTGCGCAGCTCCTCCTCGGTCTTGGCGTCGGAGACGGTGACGCGGGCACCGTGCGCCTCGAGGAACAGCGCCGCCGCCACCCCCGACTTGCCCAGCCCCACCACCAGGATGCGCTTGCCTTGGACTTCCATTCCGCTCTCGATCCCACCGTGTGTCATTGTGCCACGAGTCCGTCGGACATCAGCGCAACTTCAAGGTCGTCAGAGCAAAGAGTGCAAACACCAGGCTGGCGATCCAGAAGCGCACGATGATCTTGGATTCCGACCAGCCCAGGAGTTCGAAGTGGTGGTGCAGGGGGGCCATCTTGAAGATGCGCTTCTTGCGCAGCTTGTAGGAGGCCACCTGCAGGATGACGGAGAGCGCCTCCAGCACGAAGACCCCGCCGATGAAGGGCAGCAGCAATTCCTGCTTGATGATGACGGCGACCGTGCCGATGGCGCCGCCCAGGGCCAGGGAGCCCACGTCGCCCATGAAGATCTCGGCGGGGTGGGCGTTGTACCACAGGAAGCCGATGCTGGCGCCCACCATGGCACCGCAGAAGACGGTCAATTCGCCTACCTGGGGCATGTGTTCCAGGTCCAGGTAGCCGGCGAAGACGGCGTGGCCGCTGACATAAGTGAGGATGGTGAGCGCGCCGGCGGCGATCACGGTGCAGCCGATGGCCAGCCCGTCCAGCCCGTCGGTGAGGTTCACCGCGTTCGACGAGCCCACCACCACCAGCACCACGAAGAGGATGAAGGGCAGGAAGGCCAGAGGCCAGAGATGGGGATTGTGCGTCAGACCGGTGATGACCAGGTCGGGGCGGAACTTCTTGAAGAAGGGGACGATGAGGTGGGTGGAATAGTCGCCGCTGGCCTGCAGCAGGACCAGGCCCGTGGCCAGCAGCACGCTAGTCAGGACCTGCAGCGCCAGCTTGGTGCGGGCGGTCAGACCCAGGTTGCGGTGGTGCACCACCTTCAGGTAGTCGTCGGCAAAGCCGATGGAGCCGAAGGCCAGGGTGGCCAGCACCGCCAGCCACACGAACATGTTGGTCAGGTCCGCCCACAGCAGCGTGGGAACGACGATGGAGATGGCGATCAGCACGCCGCCCATGGTGGGCGTGCCCGCCTTCTTGTGGTGGGCGGCAGGGCCTTCCTCCCGGATGAACTGGCCGATCTGGAACTCGCGCAACTGGCGGATGACGGCAGGACCCACCACCAGCCCCATGAACAGCGCCGTCAGGCTGGCAAAGGCGGTGCGGAAGGTGAGGAAGCGGAAGATGCGGAAGGGCGAGAAATACCGGAACAGTTGTTCGTAGAGCAGCCAGTAGAGCAATCGTCCCTCTCGTTTCCTCGGGTCAGCCGTTCGCCGGCGGGGCCGCCACGCCCAGCCGAGCCTTCCAGGTCTCCAGCGCCGCTTCGAGCTTAACCCCGCGCGAGGCTTTCAGCAGCACGGAGTCGCCGGGGCGTACCTCGCGCGCCAGCCACTCGCCGGCTTCCTCCGCCGAGGCCAGGTAGAGCGCCTCCACTCCGGCGGCGCGGGCAGCCTCCACCATGACCTGCGCCAGGCCACGCACCCCCACCAGGAGATCGATCCCCTTCTCCCGCAGGCGGGCGCCGCAGCGGCGATGCAGTTCCTCGCCGCTGGGGCCCAGCTCCAGCATCTCCCCGGCCACCACGATGCGGCGGGTGGCGGGGAGACCCGCCAGCACGTCGACCATGGCGTCCAGTGCCCGGGGGTTGGAATTGTAGCAATCGTTGATGACGGTGGCGCCGGCCAGCTCCAGCACTTCCCCGCGCTTGTCCGAAGGCGCCAGCGTGCCGAGGGCGGCTGCGGCCTCCCCGGGCGCGACACCGGATTCCAGGGCCACCGCCACCGCCGCCAGGGCGTTGTAGACGTTGTGCCGGCCCAGCAGGGGCAGGGCGACGGGCTCGCGGCGCCCGCCGGCTACCAAGTCGAAGGTGGAGCCGGCCGTGCCCCGGTCCTCGAGCCGCTCCGCGCGCACGTCGGCGGGCCGGGCGAGGGCGAAGGTCACCACCTTGCCCCTGAAGTCGCGCCCGAACTGGGAGACGTACTCGTCGTCGGCGTTGAGTACGGCGGTGCCGCTCGGCGGCAGCCCAGCCACCAGCTCCTGCTTGGCCCGGGCGATCTCGGCCACGGAGTTGAAGAAGCCGAGGTGTACCGGGGCGACGTTGGTCACCACTCCGATCTCCGGCTGGGCCAGGCGGGCCAGCAGGGCGATCTCCCCGGCGTGCGACATGCCCAGCTCCAGCACCGCGGCCTCGTGCTCGGGCTCCAGGCGCAGGAGCTGCAAGGGCAGGCCGAAGTGGTTGTTCAGGTTGCCCTCCGACTTCATCACCCGGAGGCGTGTGGCCAGCAGGTGGGCGATGGCCTCCTTGGTGGTGGTCTTGCCGGTGGAGCCGGTCACCGCCACCAGCGTCCTCCCCCAGAGGCGGCGGGCGGCAGAACCGAGCGCCTGCAGGGCGGCCAAGGTGTCGTCCACCACCAGCAGCCGGGCGTTCGCGGGGAAGCGCGGCCGCAGTTGGCGTGAGACGACGGCGGCCACTGCGCCTTTCCGCAGCGCGTGGTCGACGAAGTTATGACCGTCCAGGCGCTCGCCGCGCACCGCAAAGAACAGCTCGCCGGGAGCGAGGGTGCGGGAATCGATGGAGTAGCCGGCGGCCACCGCCTTGGCATCGAAGTCGCCGCTGGCGCCCATGCAGCGCGCAGCCTGGGCCAGGGTGAGCTTCAACGGCGTCCTCCGGCAGGCGCGGCAGCATAGCCGGCGGCGGCCAGGACGCCGCGGGCGACGGCCACGTCGTCGAAAGGAGCGGCGCCGGCCCGCGTCACCTGCACCTTTTCGTGGCCCTTGCCGGCGATGAGCACGATGTCGCCCGGGCGGGCCTCGGCGATGGCCAGAGCGATGGCCCGGGCGCGGTCGAGCTCCACCGTGAAGCGCGTGCCGGTGGGGCGCAGGCCGGCGACCGCCTCATCCCTGATGGCCTGCGGGTCTTCGCTGCGGGGGTTGTCGGAGGTGACCACCACGAAGTCCGAGCCGCGGCCGGCGGCCTCGCCCATCAGGGGCCGCTTGGCGCGGTCGCGATCGCCGCCGCAGCCGAAGACGGTGAGCACGCGGCCGCCGCGGCCCACGAACTCGCGCGCCAGGGCAGTGAGATTGCGCAGCGCGTCGTCGGTGTGGGCATAGTCCACCACCACGGCGAAGGGCTGGCCGCACTCCACCTGCTCGAAGCGCCCGGGGACGCGGCGCAGGGCCTCGACTCCCGCGGACACCTGCTCCAGGGAACAGCCGCGGGCCACGGCGGCCGCCGCCGCCGCCAGGATGTTGTAAGCGTTCACCCGGCCTAGCAGCGAAGAGTGCAGGAAGACGCTGCCCTCAGGGCACTCCAGGTGAAAGCGCGTGCCCGTCGGACCGAACCCCAGGTCGCGGGCGTGGAAGTCGCCGCGCTCCAGACCGTAGGTGACAACTCGAGATCCGCCCTGCTGGCTGACCTTGGCGAGTTGCTCGCCTGCAGGATCGTCGAGGTTAAGGACAGCCACACGCGGCGGGGCGGTGCCGCAGCCCTCGAAGAGCACGCGCTTGGCGGCGAGGTACTCCTCCATGGTGCGGTGGAAGTCGAGGTGATCGCGGGTGAGATTGGTGAAGACCGCGACGTCGAAGGGCATCCCGAAGATGCGCTGCTGCGCCAGGGCGTGGGAAGAGACCTCCATGACTCCCTCGCTGGCGCCCGCGGCCAGCCCCTGGGCGAAGAGCTGATTCAGCTCCAGCGCCTCCGGGGTGGTGTGAGGAGCGGGCAGCACGCGTTCCGCCACGTGGTACTCGATGGTGCCGACCAGCAGGGTGGGGCGGGCAGCAGCCGCGAAGATGGATTCCACCAGGAACGAGCCGGTGGTCTTCCCGTTGGTGCCGGTGAGGCCGGTGAGCGGAAGCCTCTCGGCGGGACGGCGGTAGAAGTTGGCGCTGAGGCGGGCCAGGGCGCGGCGCCCATGGACGACCCGGGCCCAGGGCAGGTCGCCGCGCGGCGGCGGCTGCGTGGAATCGCTGACCACGGCGGCCGCCCCCTGGGCGATGGCGGCGTCAAGGAAGCGGTTGCCGTCCGCGCTTTCGCCGCGCATGGCGACGAAGAGGTCGCCGGGCTGCACGCGCCGGGAGTCGTATTGCACTCCCGTGATGGCGGAATCCCCGCGCTGCGACAGGGTCTCGACGCCATCCAGGAGCTCGAGGAAGGTCATTGTCACCGCATTATAGCCGAGCACTCCGCCGCACTCTTGGAGACACCGGAGAGGCCTCAGCGGGAGAAGCGCACCGCGATGCGTGCCCCGGCGGGGATGCGGGAGCCTGCCGGCGGGCTCTGTTCGCGGGCGATGCCGCTGCCGCTGGCGTCGATCTCCAGGCCGGCGCGGGCGGCGGCTTCGATGGCCTCGCGCAGGGGCAGGCCCACGACCGAGGGCACCAGCACGCCGCTTTCCACGTTCATGATCACCGTCCCGCCCTGCGCCCCAGAAGCGGGAGCTGGTGCCGGCGGCTGGACCACCCGGGACGGCGGCGGCGATCCCGGCTTGGCCGCGGTCGGTACCCACCGAGGCGAAGCGGCATGGGCCGTGGGCTGCGGAGCGGGGTCGGAGGGCTGGGACGCGGCCTCGGCAGAGTCGGCGGCTTCCTCCAAGCGGTCGGTGGCACCTTCCGCCACGTCCTCATCCCGTACCCGGGCGGCGGCTTGCAGTGCGCGGCGGGCCTCGGGATTGTTGGGCACCACATCCTGCGGCACGCTGAGATAGGCGAGCACTTGCTTGGCGATGCGCTGGAAGACGGGAGCGGCGACCTCGCCGCCCTCGTGCTCTCCCAGCGGGGAATCCAGGATCACAACGATGGTGACCGCGGGATCGTTCACTGGGGCGAAGCCGGCGAAGGAGGCCACGTACTTGCTGCGCGAATAGGTATGGGTGGCCGGGTCGGCCTTCTGCGCGGTGCCGGTCTTGCCGGCCACGGTGTAGCCGTCGAGCAGGGCCCGGGGACCGGTGCCGCCGGGCATCACCACACCCATCATCATCTTCTTCATCTCCGCCGCGGTCAGGGTGGAGATCACGCGGCGCTGCTGGGCGGGGTGGAAGGCGACCGGCTGCAGCGGCCCGGGGGCAGTGGTCCCGGCTACGATGCGGGGGGCCACCCAGACGCCATCGTTGGCGATGGCGGAGATCATGGCGGTCAATTGCACGGCGGAGACGCCGATCTCCTGGCCCATGGAGATGGCGCCGATGGAGACCTTGGACCAGCGGCTGACGGGGCGGGCGATGCCTCGGGTCTCGCCCGGCAGCTCGATGCCGGTCTGGGAGCCGAAGCCGAAGGCGCGGATGTACTGGTCGAAGCGCTGGTCGCCCAGGCGCAGGCCCACCTTGATGGCGCCCACGTCGCTGGATTTGGCCAGGATCTGGGCCACGGTCAGCTCGCCGTAGGGCTTGTGGTCGTGGATCTTCCTGCCCGCGATGACGATGGAGCCCATCTGGCAGTCCACCACCTCGTCGGGCCGGGTCAGGCCCTGGTCCAGCGCGCCCGCCAGAGTGACGACCTTGAAGGTAGAGCCGGGCTCGTAGATGTCGCTGACGGCCCGGTCGCTGAGCGCCTGGGGGTCGGCGGTGCGGAAGGTGTTGGGATTGAAGGTGGGGCGGTTGGCCAGGGCCAGGATCTCCCCGGTACGCGGGTTCTCCACCACCACCGTGCCGGCGGCGGCGTGGGTCTGCCGCATGGCGGCTTCCAGCTCGCGCTCGGCGATGTACTGGATCTTCTCGTCGAGGGTGAGGACGAGGTTGTCGCCGGACTCGGGCTGGCGCTCGACCCGCCCGAACCAGCGCCGCTTGGCGTCCATGGTGATGATCATGCTGCCGGGCTTGCCGCGCAGGCGGGCGTCGTAGGCGCGCTCCAGGCCGCCCAGACCTTCGTCGTCCATGCCCACGTAGCCCAACGCCTGGGCCGCCAGCTCGCGCTTGGGATAGAAGCGCCGCGATTCCTTCTGGAAGTAGATGCCGCGCAGGTTGAGGGCGCGGATGCGATCGGCGGTGTCGGCGTCGAGCTTGCGGGCGATCCAGGCGAAGGCGCGGGAGGACTTCAGCCGGGCCTCGATGTCGGCGGGATCGGCCTCCAGCACCTTGGCCAGCAGGGTGGCGGCGGTGGCCTGGTCGGGGATCTCGCTGGGCACGGCGAAGACGGAATCCACCGTGATGGACATGGCCAGCTCGTGGCCGTTGCGGTCGTAGATGGCGCCGCGGCGGGGGGCGACCTCGATGGAACGCTGCTGCTGGCGCTGGGCGCGCTGCGTGAACTCGCCGAAATCCAGCACCTGGAGCTGCACCAGGCGGCCGGCGATGGCCAGCACCCAGAGGACGAGGATGCCTCCCAGGAGGTAGAGCCGCTGCTTGGAGCCGTTCTGCAGAACGCCCGCCATGTTGCCCGGTCCTGGTTGCGAAAGAACGAGATGGCGGCCGCGAAGGGCCGCCATCTCTCCCGGTCATGAACTCTGGTTGAAGTCAGGCCGGATCTTGTTGCCGCGCGCCCTCACTGCTCCACAGTGACCACCGGGGCCGCCGCCGCCCGCGCCAGCACGGGTGCGGCCGCGTTGCCCACGGGCAGGTCCAGGGAGATCACCTGGCCGGCCTGGGGCATCTCCAGCCCCATCTGCCGCGCCAGGGTGTCGATGCGCTCGGGATCACGCAGCGAAGCCTCCTCCAGGCGAAGGGTCCGGTTCAGTTCCACCAGACTGTCGCGCTGGGTGCGCTGCGCTTCGATCTTGTAGCCGTACTCGATGGCGCTGAAGTGCTGCCAGGCATAGACCATCACCAGCGCGAACAGCACGCACAGGGTGGCCACGAACACCGCCATCTCGCGGTTGCGCTGGCGGTCGGCGACCTTCACCAGGCGGGAGTTGTCGATGGCCTTGGCGAAATAGATCTCGGGCGTGCCCCGGGACGCGGAGACCGCGCGCGGGCGCAGGGTCGGGCCCCACGGGGAGCGGATCTGCGGATTGCCGGCCAGCGCGCCTGCCGCCATCACGCCACCCCCACCATCGGCGCCACGTAGGCGCGGTCGTGCGCCAGGCTCAGCGCCAGCGGCGCCGGCGGCCGGAGGATCTGCACTGGGACCTGCACCGGGGCTGGCGCCTGAGCGCATGCCCGGGCCTGCTCTTCCGCCCGCGCCACCGCCTGAATCAGCTCTTCGATCATCATGCCCGTATACATGGCCGTTCACCTCCGAACCGCCCGCCCAACTCTTCCCGGGGCGGCACCGAGAAGGTAGGTTGGTTGTGGAACATCTTGTTCGCCCTAGTCTAGAGAGGCGATGCCGCCCCGGAAACCCAGGCTCCTGCCGGCCCTTCCGGCCGGCGGAGCACGAACCTCTAAAGTCTCTCCGCGGCGCGCAGCTTGGCGCTGCGGGCCCGCGGGTTGCGTTCGATCTCCTGCGCCGTGGGGACCACCGGCTTGCGGGTCAGGATCCGGTAGAGCCCCTGCTGGGCGCCCTCGCGCAGGGCGTCTTTCACGATGCGGTCCTCCAGGGAGTGAAAGCTGATGACCACCAGCCTCGCTCCCGGCTTGAGGAGCGCGGGCGCGGCGTCGCACAGCGCCCGCAGCTCGTCCAGCTCGCGGTTGACCAGAATCCGGAGAGCTTGAAAGGTACGCGTCGCGGGATGGATGCGCCCGGGTTTCATTGGCCGGAGCGCGGCCGATATAACTCGTGCAAGATGAGCGGTTGTTTCTATCGGCCGCGCCCGGACAATGGCTCTGGCGATTCTCCGCGACCTCCTTTCCTCACCGAATTCGTAAATCGCGTCCGCGAGCTCGCGCTCGCTGAAGCGATTTACCACTTGATCGGCGGAGAGCTCTTGCTGCGGGTCCATCCGCATGTCGAGCTTGGCTTCCGCCTGAAAACTGAATCCGCGCCCGGCGTCCTCCAACTGCAGGGAGCTGAGGCCGAGGTCGGCCAGCAGGCCGTCGGCCGAGCCCGCCGGGATGCGCCCGGGGAGCGCGGAAAACGGGCCCTGCAGCAGCGTCACCCGGGGCCAGTCGGAGACCAGCTCGGGCGGCGGCTGGAGCAAACGCCGTTGGGCCAGAGCCAGCGCCTGCGGGTCCCTATCGCAGGCAATCAAATGACCCGGTGCGCCGAGGCGTCTTGCGATAGCGAAACTGTGCCCGCCCGCACCCAAGGTCGCGTCGATACAGGTAGCACCGCGCCGGATGGCCAGGAAATCGATCGCTTCTTCTAAAAGAACCGAAACATGGCCAGCTTCTTTGCCACCGCCATGTCCGCCCCGCTGGGGGGCGTCGTGCCCTTTCTCTGTCCCGACCACTAGGTACCCAGTAGTTCGTCGAGAGTCTTCTCATCCTCAGCCGTGAACGGTTCCGCCACATCCTTGCGCAGGGCTTCTTCGCTGCGCACTTCCAGGTACACCTGGTATCCCATGACCGCCACCTCGCCCCGGATCTGCGCCACTTGGCGCAGCAGGGCGGGAATCAACAGCCGTCCCTGGGCATCCATCTCCACCATCTGCCCGTAGTAGTTGGTCCGGGTAAGGAACTTCTTCTTGGTAGGGTTGAAGTTGGAGAGGCGCGCCAGCCGCTCCTCGATGCGCTGCCACTCTTCGAAGGGGTAGATCAACGCCACCTTGCCGTCCAAGCTGGTGATGTAGAACTGCGCGCCGTACTTCTCGTCGATCAGGCGCTTGAACTCTGCGGGGACCTTGAGACGTCCCTTTTCGTCCACGCGGGTTGGATAATTGCCGCGAAACATGTGAGCGACCCCGCTTTCCCGGGGCTTTCGACTGCGTAAGGGCCGCCGCTAGGGCAGCCATGGAGGCAAAAGCGGTGATCAATTCCGGAATCGTGGGCTGATTGTGGTCGTCTTTCGGTGCTTTATCCTTCATCTCCCCTGCTCTCCACCGCAGGACATAAAGGCCCACCGGCCACGAAGCCTATTCCACTCTGCTCCACTTGGTCCCACATCCTACCTCTAAATCATTCTGTGTCAACAGGTTTTT
>DATIWW010000161.1:0-10227 GCA_035519175.1 Terriglobales bacterium | reverse complement strand
GAGGGGTTCAGTGCGGCATACTTTGGAGCCGAGCCGTGGGTCGGCTCGAAGACGGCCACCTCGCGGCCGATGTTTGCGCTGGCGGCGAAGCCCAGCCCGCCCACCAGCCCGGCGAAGGCGTCGGAGATCACGTCGCCAAAGAGATTGGAGGCCACCACCACGCCGTAGTCCTCGGGGTTCTTGGTCAGCCACATGGTCTGGGCGTCGATGTTGGTGGACCACAGGGCGATGCCGGGGAATTCCTTGGCCACCTCCTTGGCCACCTCTTCCATCATGCCCGAGGTCTCGCGCAGCACGTTGGGCTTCTCGCAGATGGTGACCGACTTGTAGCCGTAGCGTTGCGCGTGGCCGAAGGCGGCGCGGCAGATGCGCCGGGCGGCCGCGCGCGTGATGACGCGCACCGAGACCGCCAGGTCCTCGCCCTTCACGCCGGCGAAGGGCTTGAACTTGGGGTGCGAGGCCAGGGCGTCGCGCACCGGCTGCGGCGGGTTGGTCCACTCCACCCCGCAGTACAGGCCTTCGGTGTTCTGGCGGAAAACCACCACGTTCACCCGCGGCTCCTCGAAGCCGCCGCCCGGCTTCTTGCGGATGAAGTTCAGCGGGTTGCCGGGAAAGCCGATGCAGGGGCGCACGCAGATGTCGAGGCCGAAGCGCTGCCGCATGGTGACGATGGGGCTGTAGTAGGTGAAGCCCTGGCCGTGCAGCGCGGGGCTGAGCTCGGCGTCCGCTTCTTTCTTCGGTTTCGAGGTGATGGCGCCGAAGAGGCCGAGCTTGTGCTTCTCCAGCAGGGCGATGGTGCGGTCGGGCAGCGCATTGCCTTCGCTCTTCCAGAACTCCCAGCCGATATCGCCGTGGACGTAGTCGGCCTCGAAGCCCACCGCCTGGAGCACGCGCAGCGCCTCGGGCAGCACCTGGTTGCCGATGCCGTCGCCGGGCATGGTCACGATCGTGTGTTTTGCCATGTTCGGTCCTCTAACGATTGGCAATTTGTAATTGGTAATTTGTAACTTACCGTGCTCCTGGCGATTACCCGGGCACGTCAAATTGCAAATTACAAGTCACCAATTACGAATGGACCAGCCTCTTCGCCACCAGCTTCTCCACTCCACCTGCGATCACCAGGGACTGCGGCACCGAGCCCAGCGGCGGAAAACGGAACTCTTCGCCGCGGTAGCGGACGGCGCCGGTGGTAAAGTCCACCTCGACCAGGTCGCCGGGGATCAGCGTCTTCTCTTCCGCGCCCGTGGCCAGGAGCGTGCGCAGCCGCCGCACCAGCTCCGGCAGCTCCACGCACAGGAATCCGTTGTTGAAGGCGTTGCGCAGATAAGTCTGTGAAAAGCTGCCCGCGATGACCAACGGGATGCCCTTGGCCTGCAGCGCGGTCACCGCCTGCTCGCGGCTGGAGCCGGTACCGAAGTTGAAGCCGCCCACCACCACGTCGCCCGCCTGCGCGCGCGTCGCGAACTGCGGGTCGTAGTTGGCCATCACCACCTCGGCCATCTTCGCGCGCGTCATGTCGTCGCGGTAGGTGTAGTCCCTGCCGTAGATGCCGTCGGTGTTGAGGTCGTCCTGCGGCAGGAAGACCAGGCGTCCGCGGATCCTCTCGGGGAAGCCGGGAAGGATCTCAACCGTCTCGGCGACGGGCGCGGCGGCCAGCTCGGTGAAGTTCCTTACCAACTGGCGGGGCTCCGCCCCGCCCCGCCGGATCGCAGATCCGGCCCCACACGTTTCGGCTCCGGCCCCACCCGCTTCCGGTCCGCAGATGTAGCCCGCCGCCGCCGAGGCTGCAACCACCGCCGGACTGGCCAGGTAGCAGCGCGCGTCGCGCGAGCCCATGCGGCCCTTGAAGTTGCGGTTGGTGGCGGAGATGCCGGTCTCGCCCGGTTCCAGCAGCCCCACGCCCAGACCGATACAGGGCCCGCAGCCCGCGGGCAACGGCACTGCGCCCGCCGCGACCAGCTTCTGCCAGACACCGCGGCGCTCGGCCTCTTCCTGCACCCAGCGGCTGGCGGCGCCCAGAAAGAACTTCACGCCCGGCGCGACCTTCTTGCCATCGAGTGCGGAGGCTGCGGCTTCCAGGTCTTCCATCCGCGAGTTCACGCAGGAGAGCAGGTAGGCCTTTTGGATGGCCACGCGCTGCTTCTCGATCTCCGCCAGCGGCTGCGTGACCTGCACCGTGTCGGGGCCGGAGACGTGCGGCGTCACCTGATCGAGGTCGAGCATGATGCGCGCCGCGTAGGCAGCATCGGGGTCGGGCGCGGGCGGATTCGCCGCCCACTGCGCCAGGTCCTCATCAGAGATGCGCTCCACGCCCTCGCGCGCCAGCGTCTCGCGCCGCTGGCGAAGCCAGGCCAGCGTGGCTGCGTCCGCCGGGAACCAGCCCACCAGCGCGCCCCACTCGGTACTCATATTGGCGATGGTCAACCGCGCCTCCATGGAAAGCGAGGCCACGCCCGGCCCGGCGAATTCCGCCGCCGCGTTCAGCACCTCTTCCTGGTTGTAGAGGCCGCAGAGCGCGATGATGACGTCCTTGCCGGTCGCGCCTGCAGGCAGCCGGCCTTCGAGCACGACTTGCACCGTGCGCGGGATCTGCCACCAGAAGTCGCCGGTGGCCCAGATGGCGGCGGCGTCGGTGCGCACCACCGGAGTGCCCAGCGCCCCCAGCGCGCCGTACATGTTGGAGTGCGAGTCCGAGGCCACTACCAGCGCCCCCGGGTGAACGTAGCCGCGTTCCACCATGATCTGGTGGCCGATGCCCGAGCCCGCGGGATAGAAATCGATGCCGTGCTGGCGGGCGAAGGCCTCGATGGCGCGGTACTTGGCCAGGTTGGCGTCGTCCTGGTTCTGGATGTCGTGGTCGAGAGCGAAGACGGGCTGGCGGGCATCGTGGATCTTCTTCGCGCCGATGGCCTGAAACTTCTTCATGACCGCCGAGGTGTTGTCGTGGGTCATGACGTGGCGCGGGCGCAGGGAGACGAAGTCGCCGGCGCGCAGCGGCCGCTTCGGCCCCTCCGCCAGGTGCGCCTGCGCGATCTTCTCGACCACCGTCCGGCCCATACGAAACCTTGTTTTACCGCCGAGAACGCCGAGACCGCAGAGAACAACAACGGAAATCAAGCCTCGGCGCTCTCGGCGTACTCGGCGGTGAAATCACTACGTTTCTGCTGCGAGCATTTTCATGAGATCGCTGACTGACGTTTGTCTCTCCAAGCTCCATACCGCTTCGATCACCTGGCGTTGCCGCGCCGGGCTAAGCACACCCTCGGCCAGTGCCGCGAACTTCTCCTCCACCTCCTTGTCGGAGAGCGGGTTGCGCGGATCGCCCTTGGGATAGTCGAGCTGCTTGGTAAACTCGCGGCCGTCGGTCACGCGAACGGTCACCACCACCCGCTGCAGGGCGGGGAAGACCTTCTCGATCTCGGGGTCGGCGACCACCTTGACCTTCTTGAGCTGCGCGCGGATGGCCGGGTCCATGATCTTCTCCGGGGTGAACTGCAGTGGCGTGACCTGGCGGTCGACCAGCGCCGCCGCGATCACGTAGGGCAGGGAGTGGTCGGCGGTCTCCTTGGAGCGCGGGTCGTATTTCGAGGGGTCGCTCAGGATATCGGCGGCGCGCGCCAGCGAGCGGATGTTCACCTCCGCCACCTGCTCGGGGTTGAGGTCGTGCTGCTTCACCAGATCGAGCACGGCGGAGATGGGCGTGTGCGTGAGCGCCTCGGTGGGGAAGGCTTTCATGCCGCACTGGGTGATGCGCCAGGAGTCGCCCAAGCCCTCGGTCAGCGCCTCCAGCTTCCACTCCGGGCCGAAGCAGTGGGTCAGGCCTTCCTTGCCGTCCACCACGTGCTCGGGGCCGGTGTAGCCCTTCTCCGCCAAGAGCGCGGCCAGCACGCCCGCCTGCGTAGCCAGCGGGTCCACCGTGTTCTTCATCATGGTGAGCCTGCCGGCGGTGACCGCGCCCAGGGTGGCCTGGCGCGAGGCCGAAATGCCGATGGCGTGCTGCATCTGCTCCCAAGTGAGATGCAGCATGCGCGCGGCGACGATGGGCGAGACGAAGGCGGTCAGGGTGGCGTGATGCCAGCCGCGCTCGCGGATGCCGGGGAAGGCGGCCTCGCAGAAGCGCATCTCGAACTCGTGCCCCAGCACCAAGCCGACGATCAATTCGCGGCCATCGGCGCGCGCGCGCTCGCCGCAGGCCAGAGCCGCCGGGAAGATGTCGGAGGGATGCGACGGGTCCTGCTTCCAGTAGATGTCGTTGTAATCCATGCAGCGGATCATGAGCGCGTTGGCCAGCGAGGCGGAGACCGCGTCCACCTTCTTGCCGGTGCCGATGACCGTGGCGGGGCCCGCGCCGGCAGTTTCGTCCAGCACCTGGAGCGCGATCTTCACATCGTGCTGCTGGAAGCCGCCCAGGGCGCAGCCCAGCGAGTCCAGTAGGAAGCGCTTGGCCTGGTAAACGGCGTCCTTCGAGAGGTGCTCGAACTTCACTCCCGCCGCCCATTGCGACATGGTCGCAGTGACGGTCGGCATCGAGTTGGTTGTCGCTACCGGCATGGATACGTGATTTGTAATTGGTAATTGGTAATTTGTAATTCTTTTGGCGCCGACCGCGTGGCCCGGCATGGTCAAATTGCAAATTACCAATTACCAATTACAAATCCCCTCACTTCTTTCCCTCCTTGAACGGCAGGTACGCCATGAAATCCGCGTGATGGACGATGATTGCCTCGGTGCTGCGCTTGACCAGGTCGCCCTCGGCGGCGTGCGCTGCGATGATGTGGCAGACGCGGTCGGGCACGCCGCACTCCATGGCCAGCGCCACCCCGGTGAAGGGATGCCGCAGGTACTCGCCGCGCCGGCTCTGGCGCGCCTTGCCCTCCACCACCTCGTATTCCAGCAGCTTGCCCACATCGGCCAGGATGGCCCCGGCGATGACCGTGTCCATGTCGATGGGCAGGGCGCGCCCCAGGTGCTCGCGCATGGCCTCGGCCGCGCGCCGCGCGATGTGCACCACGCAACGCTTGTGCTCCATGAAGGTGACCGGGCAGTCGGGCACCAGCAGGGTGAAGGGGATGCGCTCCAGGTCCTCGGGCTTCAGCGGGCTGAGCTCGAAGGCGCGCTCCCAGGTGCGGGTGGTCTGCTGGCGCAGGCCGGGATCGGCGATCCACTCCAGCTCCGGCCACAGGCGCTTGACGGCATCGCGCACGGCGGTCCTCCAGCAAACAAGCCAGAATACCCCCGCCGCGCGGGCACCGTCGAGGCAGCACATCACAAGCGGGTGTGACGTAGGCGCGCGACGGGCGTTTACAATAGCGATTCGCATCGGGAACCGCTTGATTCGAATGAACTCTTCCACTTCCTCGCGCCGGGCCGCGCTGGCCGTCCTCGCCGTCTTCCTGCTGGTCTACGGCAGCGGGATGTTCCGGCCGGCGCTCTTCGACGACGCCGACTCCACCCATGCCGAGGCGGCGCGTGAGATGGCTGCCACCGGCGACTGGGTCACGCTGCACGTCAACGGCGTCCGCTACCTGGAGAAGGCGCCGCTGCCCTACTGGCTCACTGCCCTCAGCTACCGCGCCTTCGGAGTGTCGGAGTTTTCGACCCGCCTGCCCATGGCCCTGGAGGTGCTGCTGCTGGTTCTGCTGGCCGGGGCCTGGGGCAAGCGCGCCTTCGGCCCGCGCGCCGGCACCTACGCTGCCCTCTTCGTGGCCACGGCGCTCGGCGTCTACCTGTTCACGCGGATCCAGATCCCGGACGTGTTGCTCAGTCTGTTCATCGCCGCCGCGCTCTACTCATTCCTGACCGCGCTGGAGGACGGCCAAGCCTGGCGCTGGTATGCCGGGTACGCCGCGCTGGCCCTGGCGGTGCTGACCAAGGGCCTGGTGGCGCTGGTTTTCGTGGGGCTGACTGCGGTGCTCTACGTGGCCCTCAGCGGCGACTGGCGACGCTGGCGCGAATTCCACCTCCCCACCGGCTTGCTGCTGTTCTTCGTCCTCGCCGCGCCCTGGCACATCCTGGCGGGACTGCGCAACACGGGCGGCGCCGACGGCCACGGCTTCTTCTGGTTCTACTTCGTCAACGAGCACTTCCTGCGCTTCCTGGGAAAGCGCTATCCGCGCGACTACAACAAGCTGCCCGCGCTGGCCTACTGGGGGCTCCACCTGGCCTGGCTGTTTCCCTGGACCCTCTATCTTCCCCTGGCGGTGCGGCGCTGGCGCCAGGACTATCGCCGCGGCGGCGGTGCGCGCCCGCCCCTGGACTTCGCCGCCCGCAGCCGCCTGCTCTGCCTGGTGTGGGCGGCGGTAGTGCTGGTGTTCTTCGCCGTCTCCACCAACCAGGAGTACTACACCTTCCCAGCCTATCTTCCGCTGCTGCTGCTGCTGGCGGCGGCGCTGGCGCGGGCGGAGGAGAGCGGCGATGCGCGCGGCTGGATCCTGGGTGGGCAGTGGCTGCTCGCGATGCTGGGCATCTCCGCGGCGGCGGCGCTGGGGGCGGGGCTGTGGCAGTCGCGCCACCTCCCCTACGTGGCCGACATCGGCAGCGTGCTGGCGGAGCGGGGCGTCGGCCATTACACGCTTTCCATGTCCCATTTTTTTGATCTGACCGGAGCCTCGTTCGCGGCGCTGCGGTTGCCCGCAGGGCTGGCGGCGATGGCGCTGCTGCTGGGACCCCTGGTCGCGCTGTGGCTGCGCCGCCGCCGGCGCGACGGGGCCGCCACCTGGGCGGTGGCGCTCACGGCGGCGCTCTTCCTGGCGGCGGCTCAGATCGCCCTGGGGCGTTTCGAGCCCTATCTGTCCTCCAAGCCGTTGGCCGATCGCATCGCGCAGGTGGCCGGCCCGCGCGACCAGGTGGCCATCTACGGCGACCAGGCGTTCGGCTCCTCCTTGCTCTTCTACCTGCGACGTCCCATCCGGCTGGTGAACGGGCGCAGCACCTCCATGTGGTTCGGCTCCACGTTCTCCGACGCACCGCCGGTTTTTTGGGGAGAGGATGACCTGCGGCGCGCCTGGCAGTCCGGAGAGCGCGTCTTCCTCTTCGTACCGGAGGACCGCCGGGCGCAGGCGGAGGCCGTCCTGCCGGCAGAGCGCTACGTCATCGCCGAGAGTTCGGGGAAGGTGGTGTACAGCAACCGGCCCTAGCCGGCTAGGCGGGGCTCTGTTCCTGGCTGCCGGGAAGGGGAAGGACGGAGGCAGGGACCATCCGGCCCTCGGCCTGGAGCTGGTAGCGCTCACCGCGCCACACGATGCTGGAGTCGGCGAAGCTGTAGCACCACAGCACGAAGCCCAGGAGGTCGCGCGCGGGGTAGAGCCAGAAGAAGCGCGCCGCCTCGGGATCGCGCACCACCCCCCAACCCACCGCCAGCGCCTGCAGCATGCGGTTGGCGAGCGCCGCACCCAGCAGGGCCAGCCCCAGCCACGGTTTCCCCGCCGCCAGCCCGGCCAGCAATCCCAGGATCCCGAAGGGCATGGCGAAGGTGAGGCCGGTGCCCAAGTGGCCGCGCGGGCGGGAATAGCGCGTGCTCTTCATCCAGCGCACCTGGTGGGACAGGGAGCCCGCCAGGGACCGGTTCAGGGAGAAGTGGTCGATCACGTGGTGGGAGAGGACGACCTGGTATCCGGCGGCATGGATGCGGTGGCCGAGCACGTAGTCGTCGGCGCAGTAATCGGCCAGGGCCTCGAAGCCGCCCACCTCCGCCAGCCGCTCCTTGCGCAGCGCCATGGTCGGTCCGAGAGCGAAGCGCATGCCCTCCATCAGGTTGGCGACGAGCACGCCCGAGGCCATCTCCACTGACATGCCCAACGCTTCCAGGCGCGACCACAGCCCGCCCGCGGGCACTCCGCGGTACAGGCAGGTGACCAGGCCCACGCGCAAGTCGAGCAGCGGCTCGACCACTTCCTGCAGGTACCTGGGAGTGACGCGCACGTCGCTGTCGCTGATCACCAGGCAGGAGTGGGCGCTCGCCGCCAGCATCTTTTCCAGGGCGCAGACCTTGGCGTTGGGACGCTGCGGTTCTCCTGCCAGCACCACGCGCACCGGGACTCGGGGATAACGCTGCCGCAGGCGTTCGACCACCTGCAGGGCAGGATCGTCGTGGTGGCGCGCGCCGAAGATGATCTCGAATTCCGGGTAGTCCTGCAGGAAGAAGCTCTCCAGGTTCTGTTCCAGCCGGGGCTCCATGCCGTGGACGGGTTTCAGGATGCTGACCGGTGGAAGAGGTCCCGGACTTGCGGTGTTTCCCGAGCGGCGAAAGCGCCACGCTCCCAACAGCGCCAGGAGGAGAAAAATAGTGCAGGTCGCCAGGCCCACCAACGCGACCGCCATCAGGACGCTTCCCAGCATGCCTCTTGCTCCACTGCTTCAGGGTATTCGCCCGCGGCCCGTCCAGAAGCCCACTGCCCCGCCGAGCCTCTCTCAACCCAGGAGGGCGGAAGAAGTTGCTCTACGCCCTAAACACAATTATCCACCCGGATGGGTGACTCCGGCTAGAGCGGCGCTACCCATCCTGTGGGTTTGGCTCAGGCCGCCGAGGCTGCGGGGCGGTCCTTCTCAACGACCTTATGGATACGCTCGAAGGCCCAGTCGATCTCTTCGCGGGTGATGACCAGGGGCGGAGCGATGCGGATCACGCGGTCGTGCGTCTCCTTGCACAGGATGCCCTCGTCCTTGAGGGCCTCGCAGTAGGGCCGGGCCGGGCTGCGCAGCTCGATGCCGATCCACAGGCCCTTGCCGCGCACCTCGCGCAGGTCGGGGCTGGCCAGCGTCCGCAGCCGCTCCATGAAGTACTCGCCCAGTTCGGCCGAGCGCTCCACCAGCTTCTCTTCGACCAGCACGCGCAGCGCGGTGCGGGCCACGGCGCAGGCCAGGGGATTGCCGCCGAAGGTGGAGCCGTGGTCGCCGGGTTGGAAGACGCCCAGGATCTCCCGCGAGGCCAGCACCGCCGAGACGGGATAGAAGCCCCCGCCCAGCGCCTTGCCCACGATGAGCACGTCGGGAGTGATGCCCTCGTGCATATACGCGAAGAGCTTGCCCGTGCGTCCCAGGCCGGACTGGATCTCGTCCAGCACCAGCAGCACGCGGTTGGCACGGCAGATCTCGGCCGCCTGCTTCAGGAATCCCTTGGGTGGCAGGATCACTCCGGCCTCGCCCTGGATGGGTTCGACCAGGAAGGCGCAGGTGTGCGGGGTGATGGCCTCGCGCAGGGCGCGCGCGTCTCCGAAGGGGATGACCTTGAAGCCCGGGGTGAAGGGGCCGAAGCCGCGCCGGTACTGCTCCTCGGTGGAGAAGCTGACTACGGTGACGGTGCGGCCATGGAAGTTGTTGGCGCACACGATGATCTCGGCCTGGCTGTCGGGGATGCCCTTCATCATGTAGCCCCAGCGGCGTGCGGTCTTGACCGCGGTCTCCACCGCTTCGGCGCCGGAGTTCATGGGCAGGGCCTTCTCGAAGCCGGTGAGCTCGTGCAATTCGCGGTAGAGCAACGGCAACTGGTCGTTGCGGAAGGCGCGCGAGGTCAGCGTGAGCTTGCTGGCCTGCTCCACCAGGGTCTTCAGGATGCGGGGGTGGCAGTGGCCCTGGTTGAGCGCCGAGTAGGAGGCCAGGCAGTCCAGGTAACGCTTGCCCTCGACGTCGTACACCCAGACGCCCTCGCCGCGCTCGATGACCACGTCGAGAGGACGGTAGTTGTGAGCTCCGTATTCGTCTTCGAGCTGAACATAGTCGGCAGTGTGGAGGCGTTCGGTGATAGCGGTCATAAAAGCTCCTCGTAGTAGTCGGTAGTCAGGCGTCAGGAGTCAGCGGTCCGGGTGCCGGCTTCGGACTCGGACCAGGCGCGCAGGCCATTGACCATGCGGGCCACCTCACTGGCCTTCGCGAGCAGGGTAGAAGCGTCCTGTGGCGGTAAGTAGCCCAGGTCGCGCGCAATCTCCAGTTGTGTCTCGATCTCCAGCAGGGAGCCGCGCGCATGCCCGATGAACAGGTGAAACTCCTTGCGCGAGGCCCGTCCATGTCCTTCTGCCAGATTGCTGGGCACCGAGACTGCGGCTCGCCGTAACTGGCTGGTGAGGCCGTAGAGTTCTTCCCTCGGAAACGTCTGTGTGGCACGATAGATGTCCTTCACCAGCTCCATGGCCTTTTGCCATGCAACCAAATCTCGATGTCCTCGCATACCTGACTCCTGACCCCTGACCCCTGACCCCTGACCCCTGACCCCTGACCCCTGACCCCTGACCC
>DATIWW010000160.1:0-8888 GCA_035519175.1 Terriglobales bacterium | reverse complement strand
ACAAGTTCAAGATGAACACGGTGGTGGTGCGCGAGGTGCTCGCCCCGGGCGAAGAGAAGCCCAAGGCGCGCCGCAAGGGGAAGTGAGTTTCTAGTTTCTCGTTTCCAGTTCCTAGAAAGTCTGGTGCCCCACTCAAGCCCGGTGTTGGCTTGAGTGGGTGCCCGTCGTCCTCGTTGCGCCCTCGCTCTCGCTGCGGGCTCTCTCGGACGGAGACCCCTGCCGGCGCTCTCGCGGCACGACAAAAGTCGTGCCCTCCTGGAAGCCTGCCCGCCTTCCGTCCCGAAAGTGACTCACCCGCTCAAGCCAGAACGCTCGAAGTGGGCACTCGCTGGCTTCAGAAGAGAGTGTAGACGGCAATTCCCGCCAGGCAGAATAGGAGCCCAAGAACGAAGGCATACACGGACTGTCGATCACGTCTCCCTCCAGGATACTGGCGGGAATAATCGTCTAGGAGCGCCCTGAACCTAAGTGGATGCACCCACCAGATCGATATCTGTTCCCCGGGAGGTTTGGATGCGTTCACCTCACCCAAGATGACCCAGAACAGGCGGTCCGCCACGGTCAAGCTGCTGGTTCCCAGAATGAGCAGAATCAACGCGATGACGCTCTTCGTTGTCATAGCACCCGCACCGCTGGCTCAGGAATAAAACTGCGCCATGGCCGCGACCACGTACTCCTGCTCGTCGGGCTCGAGCTCGGGGAACATGGGCAGGGCCAGCACCTCGCGCGCGGCGCGCTCGGCTTCGGGGAAGCTGCCCTCGGCGTAGCCCAGGTAGACGAGGCACTGCTGCAGGTGCATGGGGATGGGGTAATAGACCTCGGTGCCGATGCCACGCTCGGCCAGGAAGTGGCGCAGGTCGTCGCGGCGCTCCGCCCGGATGACGTACTGGTGCCAGGCGTGGTAGGCCTCGCCCTGCACGTGCGGCGGCTGCACCGCAGCGGGCTGCGCGGCCGAGCGGGGCGCCGACAGCCCGGCCTTGGCCAGCAGGCGTCCATAGCCTTCGGCCACCTGGTTGCGGCGCTGGTTCCACTCGACGACGTGCTGCAGCTTGACCCGCAGGACAGCGGCCTGGAGCGCGTCCAGGCGGCTGTTTGCTCCCATCTCGTCGTGGCGGTAGCGTTCACGCATGCCGTGGTTGCGCAGGCTGAGCAGGCGCTCGGCCAGCCCGGGTTCACTGGTGGTCACCGCGCCCCCGTCCCCGAAGCCGCCCAGGTTCTTGGTGGGATAGAAGCTGAGGGCGGCGGCGGTGGCCAGCGAGCCGGCGCGGCGGCCGCGCCAGGCGGCCCCGAAGGACTGGGCCGCGTCCTCCAGCAGGACCAGCTTGCCCTCGGCCGCGAGGTTCTGCATCTCGTCCATCTGCGCGCACTGGCCGTAGAGATGGACGGCGAGGATGGCGCGCAGCCGCGAGGTCAGCGCGCTGTTCACCTTGTGGCGGGTCTGGGCGGGGTCGAGGTTGAAGGTGAGGGGATCGATGTCCACCAGCACCGGGCGGGCGCCGGCGCGGGCGATGGCGGTGGCGGTGGCGATGAAGCTGAAGGCGGTGGTCAGCACCTCGTCGCCGGGTTCGACGCCGGCGCCCACCAGCGCCAGCCACAGGGCGTCGGTGCCGGAGGCGCAGGCCACGGCGGTGGCCGCGCCGGTGAAGGTGGCGAGTTCGCGCTCGAAGGCGGCAACCTCTTCCCCCAGGATGAAGCGCTGCGAGTCGCAGACGCGTGCCAGGGCCGCGGCGACCTCCTGGCGGACGCCGGCGTACTGGCGGGTGAGGTCGAGCTGCGGGATGCGCCGCATCTCGCCGGCGCGGGCCGGCGACGGGCGCGGCTTCTTCGTGGTGGAAGCGGTCTTCACGGGCGGCAAAAAAAGTCTATCACCGCCGGGCGCGGAGCGGGGACTTGGCGGGGCGACGCAGGCGGGGCGGCGCGGGCGCGGGCACGCCGGCGGCCAGGGCTTCCTCCCAGCGGGCGACGGCGCGCCGCAGACCGGCCATGTCCAGCCCGGCGTAGGCGGCGGGATAGGCGGCCAGCTTCTTGCCGCCCCGCGCCAAGAGCGAGCGCGCTCCCGCGAGGTTCCCGGTGGAGTGGTGGTGCAGGCCCACGGCCACCTGGATCAGCGCCTGCAGGAAGAGCTTGCGCCGGCCCGTGGCCTCCCGCCAGACGTCCTCCAGGGCCTCGTGAGCGTCGAAGAAACGCCTGGCATTGAAGAGCGAGATCCCCCGCCGGTAGCCGGATGCATCCACGCGTCCATTCTCACACAAAGGAAAAGCCCTCGCCGGGGCGAGGGCCTTGGCAAGCGCTTGCGCGCGGGCTACTTTCCGAACAGGGCGTAGTGGCTGGCCGCCGCCATGAAGAAGAGCAGGGCGATGGAGAGCCAGGTATTGGTGCGCGAGGCCAGGAAGGCCTGGCGCGCCAGCTTGGCCGCCTCCGCCGGGATGGGGGTGCCGTCGGCGGCGTTGGCCTTGGTCCAGGCGATGGTCTTCTTGTTGTTGCGCCAGATGATGCCCCAGACGTTGAGCAGCATGATGATGCCCAGACCGCCGCCCACTCCGATGGCCAGCACGTTGTTGGCGTATTCCACGTTGGAATTGAGGTTCAGGAAGAGCCAGGCTGCGGCCGTCACCAGGATCAGGATCAGCACCCACAGCACCTTGCCGTTGTTCAGCGCCCCCTTGACCGGCGCCAGCAGGATGTACTCGACCAGCCAGGCCCCGATCCAGATGGCGAAGAAGGTGCCCAGCATCATGCCTTCGGAGGCGCCGGCGCCGTTGGGCTGGGTGTGCAGGTAGGCGACGTTGCCACGCACGCTGTTCTCCCAATAGAAGAGGCCGGCCAGCACGGTCACCACCGCGCCCCAGCGGAACCACCACAGCGCCTTGGGCATCAGCGAAGGAATGACCTTGCCCTTGGTGGCCCCGTCCAGCTCCTTCATGAAGGGCACGTTCACCAGGTTGAAGAAATACAGCAGGCCGATCCACGTGATGCCGGCCAGAAAGTGGATCCATCGCAGCACGATGAGATAGATGCTGTTGAAATCCGAAGGGGGGTGGAAGGGGATCAATCCCCATGCGGCGGCCAGGATGTGCATCGCGGTTCCTCCGCTCTGATTCGAAGTTCGACGGCGTCCGGAGCAGGCAAAAAACGAGTCCCGGAAGACCGGGACTCATGCTTGGCGTAATTCCCTGGTTGCGCCGTGTGGGATGGACCGCCTTGCGGCAGCCATCGTCCCCCGGTCGTCGTCTATGAAGCCGCAGAAAGCGGCCTGATACTCCCACGTTGCGTGCGGAATGTCAATGCGCTTGCCCGCCGCTCTTCGCCTGGCCCCGGCCGGGCAGCCGGGGCGGGGTTGAAAACCCGGCGGGGAAAGCCGTATCGTGGAAGCAGCAGCGGGCCGATCCTGGCCGGGCCTGCCCAGTGGTTCTCAAGGAGATCGGCGATGGACAACAAGCCGGCACAGAACATCCAGGACTCCTTCCTCAACAGCGCCCGCAAGGACAAGGCCATCATCACCATCTACCTGATGAGCGGGGTCAAGCTGACGGGACGCATCCGCTCCTTCGACAAGTACTCCGTGGTGCTGGAGACCAACAACCAGGAACAACTGATCTTCAAGCACGCCATCTCCACGGTGGTCATGGCCAAGGCGGGGCCGCACGCCGAGCCAAGGCCGGTAGCTGCCAGCGCGCCCCAGCCGGCGGCCAGCCCGGTCACTCCCTCGGGCACGGAGGCATAGCCCATTCGCAGCAGCCCCCCCCGCGCGGGGTCCCGGCAGGCGCCCGCTGGAGTGTCTTCTGCGGAGGGCAGGACCGCCCGCGAGCGCGCCTTCCTGGTGGGCCTGGACTACCGCCCGAGCCGCGCGCCCCGGCCGGGTAGCCGTGGAGACGCGGGCACGCTTCCTCCCGGGGCGCGCATGGCCCGCGCCGCCGCCCAGCCGCTGCCCGGCGCCGCCCGCGCTGCCCGCGCGGTCGGGTTCAGCGCCGAAGAGTCCATGGCGGAGCTACAGGAATTGGCCGCCAGCGCCGGCGCCCAGGTGGTGGGCGAGTTCCTGCAGCGCAAGGAGAAGCCCGATCCCGCCACCCTCATCGGCCGCGGCAAGCTGGAGGAGATCGCCGGAGCCGCCGCCTCCGCCGGCGCCGACCTGCTGGTCTTCGACCACGATCTCTCCGCCTCGCAGCAGCGCAACATCGAGAAGGCGGTGCGGGTGCGGGTGGTGGACCGCACCCAGCTCATCCTCGACATCTTCGCCCGCCACGCCCGCACCCGGGAAGGCCAGTTGCAGGTGGAATTGGCGCAGTTGCAGTACCTGCTGCCGCGGCTGACGGGGCGGGGCGTGGAGATGTCGCAGTTGGGCGGCGGCATCGGCACCCGTGGCCCGGGCGAAACCCAGCTCGAGACCGACCGCCGCCGCATCTACCGGCGCATCCGCCACGTCCAGCAGCAACTGGAGAACGTGCGCCGCATCCGCGCTCAGCAGCGCCAGCGGCGGGAGTCGGTGCCGGTCTCCACCGTGGCCCTGGTGGGCTACACCAACGCCGGCAAGTCCACGCTCTTCAACGCCCTGACCCAGGCCGGAGTGGACGCCTCGCCGCGCCTCTTCGCCACCCTCGATCCCACCATCCGCGCCGTCACCCTGCCATCCCGCCGCCAGGTGCTGCTCTCCGACACCGTGGGCTTCATCCGACATCTGCCGCACACCCTGGTGACCTCCTTCCGCGCCACCCTGGAGGAGGTGCAGCGCGCCGCCCTGCTGTTGCACGTCTGCGACGCCACCAGCCCGCTCGCCGCCGAGCAGGCGGCGCAGGTGGAGGAGGTGCTGCGCGAGCTGGAGGTGCAGGGCAAGCCCCGCCTGCGCGTCCTCAACAAGGTGGACCTGCTGCCGGCGCTCGAGCGCGAGAGCCTGTGCGACGACGCCTCCACCCTGCACATCTCGGCGCTGCGCGGCATCGGGATCTCCACTCTGCTGGAGCGCGTGGACCAGATGCTGGAGGAAGACCCGCTCAGCCGCGTCCGCCTGCGCATTCCGCAGAAGGAGGGCAAGGCCCTCTCCCTGCTGGAAGCCCGCGCCCGCATCTTCTTCCGCGCCTACCAGGATGGCGTGGTCGAACTCGAGGCCCAGGCGCCCGAGTCCGTGCTACGAAAGTTGCGACCGTTCGTTGTCGAAGAATAAGTACTCAGTGCTCGGTACTCAAAGAACAGGGGACGAGCACTTCCTGCACACGGCAACCTGAGAACCGAGTGCTGAGTACTGAAATTAAATGGGCCAGCTGCCAAGAAGCGGTGACAATTCCTTGGCGACCGGCCCATTCGATCCTGAAATGGATCGGAGGTGATGATTCATTATGCTCCCCGCTCCGGGGCCAAAGTCAAGCGCGCCGTTGCCGGCCGTTTCGCCGGCCTCCGAGCGGGGTCGCGGAGCACGGTGGAAAGCGCCAGAAACCCGCATGAATACGGCCTGAGCCCGCGTTGACACCCGTCGGAAGGGGTGTTAGGTTTTAGGGTTCCAGCAATACTGCGCCCTCATTCCAGGCCCATCAAGACAGTCTATGGACGAGATCCTGCGGCAACTCGGCGACCTCTTTCTGGGCGCGATTCCCACCATCCTGCTTTTCCTGCTGCTGTACGCCGCCTACGCCATGCTGCTGCACAAGCCCCTGGAGCGGGTCCTGGAAGAGCGGCGGCAGCGCACGGTGGGCGCCATGGAAGAGGCCAAGGCCGCCATCGCGCGCGCCGACGCCAAGGCGGCCGAGCACGAGCAGCGTCTGCGCGAGGCCAAGGTGGCCATCTATAAGGCGCAGGAAGCCCGCCGGCAGAAGGTGCTGGAGGCGCGGGCGGAGGCCCTGGCCCAGGCCCGCGCGGCCGCCCAGGCGCGGGTGGGCGAAGCCCGTGCCGCCATGGACCGCGACGTGCTCGCCGCCCAGGCGCAACTGCGCGCCCAGGGCGAGATGCTGGCCACGGAAGTGGTGCGCATCGTTCTGAAGCCCGCCGGCATGGCGGCAGGCGGCCGGCCGTGAGGCGCATCTTCCCCGTCGCTTTTCTGGCCATCTTCCTGCTGGCTGCCGGCGTGTCCCGCTCTGCCGCCCAGGAGTCCCATTCCAAGGATCCGAAGCCCGCGGCCGCGCCGAGCGAAAAATCCTCTGCCTCGCAGGAGCACGGGGCGGCCGGCGCCGGCGAGCACCAGCAAGCCGAGGGCGAAGAGAACGCCGAGTTCAAGGAGTCGCCTTCGGTGAAGGCGCTGGCCCGCCTGGTCGGGCTGGAGCCCGCGACCATGTACCAGATCCTGGTGGTGGCCAACTTCCTGCTCATCGCCTTCCTGATCTACTGGCTGGCCCGGGGGCGGGTGCCGGAGGCCTTCCGCGCGCGCACCCGCGAGATCCAGAAGAACCTGGAGGAATCGCGGCGCGCCAGCGAAGACGCCAACCGCCGGCTGGCTGAGATCGAAGAGCGGCTGGCCAAGCTGGACAGCGAGATCGGGGCGCTGCGCACGGCCGCCGAGGCTGACGCCCGCGCGGAAGAGGAGCGCCTGCGCGCCCAGGCCGAGGCCGACAAGCGCAAGATCGTGCAGGGGGCGGAGCAGGAGATCGAAGCTGCCGCAGGCCTGGCGCGGCGCGGCCTGAAGGCCTTCGCCGCCGACCTGGCCGTGGCCCTGGCGGAGAAGAAGATCAAGGTCGATCCCGAGACCGACAAGGCGCTGGTCCGCGAGTTTGCCGGCCAGATCAAGGAAGGTAAGTAGGCCATGGCTGCGGTCAACAGCCGCTACGCCCGCGCCTTCGCCGAGGTGGTGCTGGAGCAGAAGCTCGATCCCGGCACGACGGTCGAGCAGGTGCGCATGCTGGCAGAATTGTTCGCCGCCAGCTCCGAGCTGCGGGCGGTGTGGGAGAACCCGGCCGTGCCCGCCGGGCAGAAGCAGGCCGTGCTGGACGCCATCGGGAAGCGCGCCGGGGTGAGCCGGCAGGTGCGCAACTTCGTCGCCGTGCTCATCGACCGCGGACGCATCCCCGCCCTGCCCCAGATCGCGCGCCAGTTCGAGGCGGAATTGGACCAGGCCCTGGGATTCGTGGAGGCCGAGGTCTCCTCCGCGCGCGACCTGGGCGACGAGGAGAAGCGCACCCTGGAAGCACAGATCGCCCGGGTGACGGGGCGCAAGGTGCGCGCCCACTACCGGCGCGACGCGGGATTGCTGGGCGGCGCCGTCGTCAAGGTGGGCAGCACGATTTACGACGGCTCAGTCCGCGGGCAGCTGCGGCGGCTGAAAGAAACGCTGAGCGACTAAAGGCAAAAGGCAGGAGCTAAGAGCTAAGAGCTAAGAGCTAAGAGCTAGGAGCTAGGGGCTGGTTTATGGCGCAGATCAAAGCTGACGAAATCACCAAGCTCATCAAAGAGCAGATCGAGAACTACGAGACCCGCATCGCGGTGGACGAGGTGGGAACGGTCATCTCCCTGGGCGACGGCATCGCCCGCCTGCACGGCCTGGACAAGGTCATGGCGGGAGAGCTGCTCTCCTTCCCCCACGACGTGGCCGGCATCGCCATGAACCTGGATGAAGACCAGGTGGGCTGCGTGCTGCTGGGCGAGTACACGGAGATCAAGGAAGGCGACCAGGTCAAGCGCACCGGCCGCATCATGAGCGTGCCCGTGGGCGAGGCCGTGGTGGGCCGGGTGGTGAACGCGCTGGGGCAGCCCATCGACGACAAGGGACCCATCACCGCCAAGGAGTACATCCCGCTGGAGCGGCTGGCGCCGGGCGTGATCGCCCGCCAGCCGGTGCGCGAGCCCATGGCCACCGGCCTGAAGGCCATCGACAGCATGATCCCCATCGGCCGCGGGCAGCGCGAACTGATCATCGGCGACCGCCAGACCGGCAAGACGGCGGTGGCCATCGACACCATCATCAACAACAAGGGCAACGACCTGATCTGCGTCTACTGCGCCATCGGCCAGAAGCGCTCCTCGGTCGCCCAGGTGGTGAAGATCCTGACCGACAACGGCGCCATGGACTACACCGTCGTGGTGGTGGCGTCGGCGTCGGAGCCCGCGCCCATGCAGTACATCGCCCCCTACGCCGCCTGTGCCATGGGCGAGTATTTCCGCGACAGCAAGCGCCACGCCCTGTGCGTCTACGACGACCTCTCCAAGCACGCCGCCTCCTACCGCGAGATCTCGCTGCTGCTCAGGCGCCCGCCGGGGCGCGAGGCCTATCCCGGCGACGTCTTTTACCTGCACTCGCGGCTGCTGGAGCGCGCCGCCAAGCTCAGCACCAAGAACGGCGGCGGCTCGCTCACCGCCCTGCCCATCATCGAGACCCAGGCGGGCGACGTTTCCGCCTACATCCCCACCAACGTCATCTCCATCACCGACGGCCAGATCTACCTGGAGACCGACCTGTTCAACTCGGGGGTGCGTCCGGCGGTGAACGTGGGCCTGTCGGTGAGCCGCGTGGGCGGCAGCGCCCAGATCAAGGCCATGCGCCAGGTGGCCGGCACCTTGAAGCTGGAGCTGGCCCAGTACCGCGAGCTGGCCGCCTTCGCCCAGTTCGGCAGCGACCTGGACAAGGCCACGCAGGCGCAATTGGCCCGCGGCCAGCGCCTGGTGGAGATCCTGAAGCAGGGGCAGTACGCGCCCCTGGCCTTCTCCAAGCAGATCCTCATCATCTATGCCGGCACCAACGGCTTCCTCGATGACCTGGCGGTGGAAGAGGTGCGCGAGTTCGAACAGCAGCTCTACGAGTACGCCGACACCATGAACCCCGGCCTGCTGAAGGCCATCATGGAGAAGAAGACCCTGGACGACGCGCTCAAAGCCGACGTGCACAAGCTGGTGGAAGAAGCCAAGCAGCGCTTCGTCGCCGAGCGCCGGGCCGCGGCGGCGAAATAGGTTTCCGGTTTCCTGTTTCCGGAGTT
>DATIWW010000159.1:0-2560 GCA_035519175.1 Terriglobales bacterium | reverse complement strand
TCTCGCCCAGTTCCCGCGCCACCGGCCGGCGCTGCTTGGGGCGCAGGGCCTTGGGGAACATCTTCTCCAGGTAGATCTCGCTGCAACTACCCGCCAGGCAGGGGACGCCTTCGGCGGCGATGGCCTCCTGCACGCGGGTGCGGCTCCAGCCCCTGGCCAGGCGCTCCGGGCGCACGAAGACGTGGTACTTGTAGAAAGCGTGGCCGAAGGCGGGCGGCACCGGGGTGACGCGCAGTGCGGGCAGGGTGGCGAAGGCGGCGCTGAGGATGGCGGCGTGGCGGCGGCGCGCGGCCACTCGCCCGGCGATCTTGTGCAGCAGCACCCGTCCCAGGGCGGACTGCATCTCGGTGAGGCGCCAGTTGGTGCCCGGGCTCTCATGCAGCCAGCGGAAGCCCGGGGCATGCTTGCGCCGGTACACGGCCTGGTAGCTCTTGCCGTGGTCCTTGTAGCTCCAGGCGCGTTCCCACAGCTTGCGGTCGTCGGTGAGCAGCATGCCGCCTTCGCCGCCGGTGGAGACGATCTTGTCCTGGCAGAAGGAAAACGCGGCCAGGTCGCCCAGCGAACCCACCGGCCGGCCCTTGTAGGTGGCGCCGTGCGCCTGGGCGCAATCTTCGATCACCTTGAGCCTATGCTTGCGAGCCAGCGCCAGGATGGGGTCCATGTCGCAGGGCCAGCCGGCCAGGTGCACGGGGATGATGGCGCGGGTGCGGCGGGTGATCAGGGGCTCGACCGTGGCAGCGGTGAGGTTGCCGCTGTCGCGGTCCACGTCGGCGAAGACGGGAGTGGCGCCGCGCAGCAGCACACAAGTGGCGGTGGCCACGAAGGTGCGGCTGGGCACGATGACCTGGTCGCCGGGCCCGATGCCCAGCGCATATAGCGCCAGCTCCAGCGCCAGGGTGCCGTTGGCCAGGGCCACGGCGTACTTCCGCCCCACGAAGGCGGCGAACTGCTTCTCGAACTCGCGCCCTTCCTCGCCCGTCCAGTAGTTGACCTTGCCGGAGCGCAGCACGGCGGCGGCGGTTTCCACCTCGTCGGCGGAGAACTCCGGCCAAGGCGCCCAGGGGCGGGTGCGCACGGGCGTCCCGCCGTCGATCGCCAGCCGTTCTTTCACCGCGGTGGCTGTGGTGGACATCAGAAGGTCGGCGTCCATCTTAAATCACCGGCGGGGCTCAGACACGGACCGGCTTCTCCGCCCAATCCAGCTCCCCGGAGCGCACCAGGCGCTGGAATTCCGGGCTGCTGGCCAGCAGGTGGTCGTAGGAGCCGCCAGCGACCAGGCGCCCGGCCTGCAGCAGCAGTACCCGGTCCACGCGCTTCACCGTGGTGAGCCGATGCGCGATTACCAGCAGCATCTTGCCCTCGCAGCTTCGAAACAGTTCCCGCTGCACCTGCTGTTCGGTGGTGAGGTCCAGGGCAGAGGTGGCTTCGTCCATGACCAGTACCGCGGGGTTGCCGTAAAGGGCGCGGGCGATGCCTACCCGCTGGCGCTCGCCGCCGGAGAGCCGCACCCCGTTTTCCCCGATCAGGGTATCCAGGCCGCTCTCCTGCGTCTCGACGAAAGACTGGAGGCTGGCGACCCGCAGCGCCTCCCACACTGCCTCGTCAGAGATCTCCGCCGGGTCCAGGCCGAAAGCGACATTGCGGCGGATGGAGTCGTCCAACAGGAAGACGTGCTGCGGGATGTAGCCCACGCTGCGCCGCCAGCGCGGCAGCAAGGCGCGCAGCGGCGCCCCGTTGACCCGCACCTCGCCCTCCAGCGGCTCCAGCAATCCCAGCAGCAGGTCGAGGGTGGTGGTCTTGCCGGCTCCCGACGTGCCCACAATGGCGACCTTTTCCGCCTGCCCCACGCGAAAGGAAACCTGGTTCAGGGCCGGCTGCGGGGCCCCTTCATAGCGGAAGCTGACGGCGGAGAATTCCAGCGACTCGATCGCCGGCAGCGGCTGAACCTCCGCCGCCCGGGGCGTCACCGCGGTGGCGCGCCCCAGATCGCGCAGGACGACCTCCAGCGCGGCCAGGCTGTTACGGATGGAGGAGGAGGCCAGCATGATGCGGTTGGCCGAGGCCATCAGCCGCAGCGCGGCCAGCGAGAACAGGCCCACCGTGGGAATGGCCACGCGCGCCCCTCCGCCGCGGACCAGCACGATCGCCCCGATCCCCACCATGGCCGCTACCGCAAAGGTCTCCAGGAGAAGCGTGGGCAGGGCGGCCGCCACCCGGTAGCTGCGCACCGCCCGCATGTACTCGGCCGTGGCGGCGTAGAAGCGGGAGTGGAAGAACTGCTCGCGCAGCCCTACCTTGGTTTCCTTGATGCTTCCGAAAGCCTGGTTCACCCATTGCGTCATGGCCCCGCGCGCCCCCAGCGCTATCCGGCTGGCCCGGGCCAGTCGCCGCCGGATCAGCAGGTAGAAGAGAACGCCACTGCCGCCGAACAGCAGCGCCACCCCCAGGGCCGAGGCCGGAGCCACGATCAGCATCATCACCAGGATGGCTGCGGCGATGATGCTCTCGGTCAGCAGCGTGGCCGCGGGCACCACGCTGTAGGTGAAGATGATCTCCACCT
>DATIWW010000158.1:0-2168 GCA_035519175.1 Terriglobales bacterium | reverse complement strand
AGCGTCAACTGCTCCTCGAAGAGCGAGTGCAGCACCACCGCAGACGCTCCGGCATCTTCCATCTGCCGGATGCTCCCCAACTCCTGACACAGGGGGGACGGAGATACCACGAGGGGGTTCTTGAGCGTAAGGCCGAGATAGCGTGTCGTCAGATCGCTCATTGCGCCTTCTCCTGTGTCGCGCCCGAGCCCGGCATGGCCGCCCAGTGCTCGTACAAGCGCCAGCGCGCGTTCACCTCATCCTGCGCGGTCTGCAGCAGTTGCTTGGCCGCCGCGGGATCGCTGTGGGTGAGCATAGTGAAACGCGTCTCGTTGTTCTCGAACTTGTCCAGTGTGATGGACGGGGCCTTGCTGTCCAGGACCAGCGGGTTCTTCCCCTGTTTGACCAGGTCTGGGTTGTACCGCATCAGTGGCCAGTGGCCCGACTGGACGGCTGCCTTCTGCTGATCCAGACCGTGCTTCAGGTCGTAGCCGTGCGCGATGCAGTGGCTGTAGGCGATGATCAACGAGCAGCCGTCATACGCCTCGGCCTCCTGGAACGCTCGCACCGTGTGCATGTCGTTCATGCCGAAGGCCACCCGAGCCACATAGATGTTCCCGTAGGTCATGGAGATCATGGCCAGATCTTTCTTCGGCCGCGGCTTCCCGCCGGCGGCGAATTTGGCCACGGCACCGCGCGGGGTCGCCTTGGACATCTGGCCGCCGGTGTTGGAGTAGACCTCGGTGTCCAGAACCAAGACGTTGACGTTATAGCCGGAGGCCAGCACGTGGTCCAACCCGCCGTAACCGATGTCGTAGGCCCAGCCGTCGCCACCCACGACCCAGATGCTCTTCTTGACCAGCGCGTCGGAGACGCCAAGGAGCCCGCGCGCCTCGCCGGATTTGATTCCCTGCAGCTTCTGCTTCAGGACCGCCACCCGGTCGCGCTGGGCCTTTACGCCCGCCTCGGTGGACTGGTCGGCCTCGAGGAGCCCCTTCACCAGCTCGCCGCCGAGCGGGCCACTGAGGCGCTGGACCAGCTCCTTGGCGTACTGGTTCTGCTTGTCGATCGCCAGCCGCATCCCGAGACCGAACTCCGCGTTGTCCTCGAAGAGCGAGTTGTTCCAGGTCGGCCCCCGCCCGTCGCGGTTGAAGGCATAGGGTGTGGTGGGGAGGTTGCCGCCGTAGATCGAGGAGCAGCCCGTGGCGTTGGCGATCATGGCCCGATCGCCGAAGAGCTGCGAGAGCAGCTTGATGTAAGGCGTCTCGCCGCAGCCAGCGCAGGCCCCGGAGAACTCGAAGAGCGGCTCGAGGAGCTGGACATCCTTCACCTGGTTCAGGTTGAGGATACCCCGATCCATCTCCGGGAGGTTCAGGAAGAACTCCCAATTCGCCCGCTCGGTCTCGCGGATGGGCGGCTGGGGCGCCATGTTGATCGCCTTAAGCTTGGTTTCCTGCTTGTTCTTCGCCGGGCAGACTTCCACGCACAGCTCGCAGCCCGTGCAGTCCTCCGGCGCCACCTGCAGCGTGTATACCTGGTCCTTGAACTCGCGCCAGCGGGCCGGAGCCGACTTGAACGTGGCGGGAGCACCCTTCAGGAGATCGGACGAGTAGACCTTGCCCCGGATGACGGCGTGGGGGCAGACCAGGATGCATTTCCCGCACTGGATGCAGACGTCCGGATCCCATACCGGGATGTCCAGGGCGATGTTCCGCTTCTCCCACTGGGTGGTGCCCGTCGGGAAGGTGCCGTCCTTGGGGAACGCGCTGACCGGCAGGCTGTCGCCCTCGTTCGCGATAATCTTGGCCAGTGTCTTCTGCACGAACTCGGGAGCCTCCTTCGGCACCGCGAGCCGGAGATCGAACGCGCTGGTGACCCGCCCGGGCACTTTCACCTCGTGGAGGTGGTCCAGGGCAGCGTCCACGGCGGCAAAGTTCTTCTTGACCACGGACTCGCCCCGCTTCCCGTAGGTCTTCTCGATGGCGTGCTTGATAGCGGCGATGGCCTCCTCGCGCGGGAGCACACCGCTGATGGCGAAGAAGCAGGTCTGCATGATGGTGTTGATGCGCACCCCCATGCCCGTCTGCTCCGCTACCTTATAGGCGTCGATGACATAGAACTTGAGCTGCTTCTCGATGATCTGTCGCTGCACCGTCTTGGGCAGGTGATCCCAGACGTCGCCGGGTCCG
>DATIWW010000157.1:0-2896 GCA_035519175.1 Terriglobales bacterium | reverse complement strand
CGAGCTTTCGCAGGAAGCGCAGCGGAAGGTGCAGGGCAACGTGCAGCGGCTGGTGAACTTCAGCGCGGCAGTGGAGAAGCACTGCGGCCTGCGGGGCCGCGTGCTGTGGTCCGAATCGGACGAAAACCTCGCCCAAAAGCTGATCGCCCGCCTGCAGAAAGTGCAGTAGTTAGGAGTTTGGAGTTTGGAGTTAGTGGCTGGCGCTGCTCGCGCCGGACTCTCGCTAACTCCTAATTCCTAATCACAGACTACTTCGTCGCTCCACCCTCCAAGCCCAACTTCTCCCTGGCGGCGGCCTGGGCGGCGGCCAGGCGCGCGGTCAGCACGCGGAAGGGCGAGCAGGAGACGTAGTTGAGCCCCACCAGGTGGCAGAACTCCACCGACGAAGGCTCGCCGCCGTGCTCGCCGCAGATCCCGATCTTGAGCTTGGGATTGGTCTGGCGGCCCTTCTCTACGCCCATGCGCACCAGTTGTCCCACGCCCTCGCGGTCGAGCTGCTCGAAGGGGTCCTGCTTGAGGATGCCCTGGGCGCGGTAGGCGGGAAGGAAGGTGTTGATGTCGTCGCGGGAGAAGCCGAAAGTGGTCTGGGTGAGGTCGTTGGTGCCGTAGGAGAAGAACTGCGCCTCCTTGGCGATCTCGCCGGCCACCAAGGCGGCGCGCGGCAATTCGATCATGGTGCCCACCAGGTAGTCCACGCGCTGCTCCTTCTCGGCGAAGACTTCCTCCGCGACGCGCACCACGATGGCCTTCTGGTTGGCCATCTCCTTGAGCGTGCTGACCAGCGGGATCATGACCTCGGGATGCACCTTCACGCCTTCTTTGGCCACAGTGACCGCGGCCTCGAAGATGGCGCGCACTTGCATCTCGGTGATCTCGGGATAGGTGATGCCCAGGCGGCAGCCGCGGAGGCCCAGCATGGGATTCATCTCGTGCAGCTCCTCCACGCGGCGCAGCAGTTTTTTCAGCTCCTTCAGCTTGGGCGAGCGCGGCCGCGTGATCTCCAGCTTGGCGATCTCGACCATGAGGTCTTCGCGCCGCGGCAGGAACTCGTGCAGGGGCGGGTCGAGGGTGCGGATGGTGACCGGCAAGCCGTCCATGGCGCGGAAAACGCCGATGAAATCCGAGCGCTGCATGGGCAGGAGCTTGCGCAGGGCGGCGCGGCGCTCCTTTTCCGTGCTGGCCAGAATCATGGCGCGCATGTGCGGGATGCGGTCCTCGGCGAAAAACATGTGTTCGGTGCGGCAGAGGCCGATGCCCTCGGCGCCGAAGGCCCGCGCCTGGATGGCGTCGCGAGGGATGTCGGCGTTGGCGCGCACCCCCAGCTTGCGGAAGGGCTCGGACCAGGAGAGCAGCTTCTGCAGGTCGGGATCGTCGGGCGAGGCGGGCAGGGTGTGCAGGCGGCCTTTGATCACGCGCCCGGTGGTGCCGTCCAGCGAGATCCAGTCGCCTTCCTGGAAGGTCTGGCCCTGGACGCGCATCTCGCGCGCCTTCTCGTCCACCTCGATGTCGCCGGCGCCGGCCACGCAGCACTTGCCCATGCCGCGCGTGACCACGGCAGCGTGGCTGGTCATGCCGCCGCGCGAGGTGAGGATGCCGACCGCCACCTCCATGCCGTGGATGTCCTCGGGCGTGGTCTCGGCGCGCACCAGGATGACGGGGCTCTTCTTGGCGCCGTGGCCGGCCTTGGCCACGGCCTCGTCGGCGGTGAAGACGATCTGGCCGACGGCGGCGCCGGGCGACGCAGGCAGGCCGGTGGCCAGCACTTCCACCTTGGCGCTCTTCTCGTCCAGGCGGGGCACCAGGAAGTCGTAGAGCTGGTTGGGCTCGACGCGGAAGATGGCCTCCTCGGGCTTGATGAGGCCTTCCTTCACCATGTCGAGGGCCACGCGCACCGCGGCCAGCCCGGTGCGCTTGCCGTTGCGCGTCTGCAGCATGTAGAGCTTGCCGTCCTGGATGGTGAATTCGAAGTCCTGCATGTCGCGATAGTGCTTCTCCAGCCGCGTGGTGATCTCGCGCAACTGGTGGTAGACGCCGGGCATGATCTTGGCCAGCTCAGAGATGTGCACCGGGGTGCGCACGCCCGAGACTACGTCCTCGCCCTGCGCGTTCATCAGGAACTCGCCGTAGAACTCCTTGGCGCCGGTGGCGGGGTTGCGGGTGAAGCCCACGCCCGTGCCCGAGGTTTCACCCAGGTTGCCGAAGACCATGGCCTGCACGTTGACGGCGGTGCCCAGGTCGTCGGAGATGTTGTTGATGCGGCGGTAGGTCTTGGCGCGCTCGTTGTTCCAGGAGCGGAAGACGGCGTCGCGCGCCATCGCCAGTTGCTCCTGCGGGTCCTGCGGGAAATCGCGCTTGGCGTGCCTGCGGACCACCTTCTTGTACTCCGCGATGACCTGCTCGAGCGCCTTGGCGTCGAGGTCGGTGTCGAGCTTGGCCTTCTTCTTCTTCTTGATGCCCTCGAAGACCTCGTCGAAGGCGGACTTGGGGATGTCGAGCACGACGTTGCCGAACATCTGGATGAGGCGGCGGTACGAGTCGGCGGCGAAGCGCGGGTTGTTGCTCCGCCGCGCCAGCGCCTGCACGCTCTGGTCGTTCAGGCCCAGGTTGAGGATGGTATCCATCATGCCGGGCATGGAGAACTTGGCGCCCGAACGCACGCTGACCAGCAGCGGGTTCTCGCCCGCACCCAGCTTCTGCCCCTGCAGCTTCTCCAGGCGGCGCAGCGCCTCTTCCGTCTCGTGTTCGACCTCAGGAGAGGTCTTGTCGGCGCGCATGTACTCGCGGCAGGCCTCGGTCTGGATGGTGAAGCCCGGGGGCACGGGCAGGCCGGCGTGGGTCATATCGTGCAGGCCGGCGCCCTTGCCGCCCAGCACGTCCTTCATCTTGCCGCTGCCGT
>DATIWW010000156.1:0-5909 GCA_035519175.1 Terriglobales bacterium | reverse complement strand
GAGGCAGCGCCGCGCCCTCGCGCTGGATGGCGCTGGAGAGGGTGGCGGTGATGTCCAGGTTCAGGGTATCGCCGAACTCGTAGGGCTTGGCGGCGCCCGAGGTCTCGACCCCGGTGGCCAGGTCGCGGGTGTCGTGGCGGCCGAAGCTGGCGCGCCCCAGCGAAGCCAGCAGGTCGCGCAAGGTCTTGAAGCCCAGGAAGTCGAGGCTCTTGTCGGTGATCTCGAAGCGCGTCTGCCCCTGCGCCTGCCCGACCTGCCCGCCCACGCTGGATTGCCGGGACGGGTCGTGGGGCTGGTCGATGGAGATGTAGTCTTCCTGCTCCATGCGCTCCATCAGGCGCTCGATCAACTCGTCGAGTTTGCCCTCCATCTGCATCTGCTGGAGGCGCTCGCGCATCTCCTCGTCGAACGATTCGCCGTTCAGGAGCGCGTCTTCGATGGCCTGGCGCAACTCGTCCAGGGTCTGCTCGTTGGGCGGCAGCTCGTAGAAGCTCGAGAACTGGTTCTGGAAGCCCGACTGCAGCAGGTAGTCGGAGAGCGCGCTGAGCAGCTCCTCCATGCTCATGTCGGAGGCGGGGTCGGGAACGTATTTCTTGTACTTGACGTATTTCATGACAGCAGTCGTTAGTCGTTGGTCGTTTGTCGTGGGCCAACCCCAGCGCTGGCACCAGACGGCGAACGACCAACGACCATCGGCCAACGACTAGTTATACGGTCTCCTCGGCCGCGCCGGAGGCGCGTGCTCCTCGCGCTCCACAGCAGGCTCGGGGCGGCGCGCGTGCTTCTCGCCGGCCGAGAAGACGCGCTCTTCGCTGCGCCCGATGCGCTTGTGCGCGTACAGCCCTTCCAGCACGAACTCGGCGGCGGAGACCTGCACTTCGGCCGCGTCCTTGGACTTCACGCCCACGGCGGCCAGCTTGTCGCTCAGCCCCTGGATGCCGGCCAACGCCTTCAGCAGTTCGGCGGCGCCGGCGGAGTCGGCCACCTTGATCTCGCCGCCCAATTCGAACCACTGCACGATCTGCTGCATGTTGGCGCCCTCGAAGTAGCTGTCGAAGGTCTTGGCGACGGCGGCGCGGATGAGCTCGCGGGCCACGTTGTCGGCGCCGCGCATCTCGCCTTCGTACTCCAGCTCCAGCTTTCCGGTGATGGAGGGCATGGCGGCGTAGATGTCGCCTACGCGCGGCACGATGACCTGCTCGCCGTGGCGCAGGGCGCGGCGCTCGGCGTTGGAGATCACGTTCTCCATGCAACTGATGGGCAGGCGTTGCGAGACGCCGGAGCGCTTGTCGACCTTCTTGTCCTCGCGGGCGGCGAAGGCTACGCGCTCCACCACCTCGCGCACGAACTTGGGCACCGCCAGGCGGTAGCCGTCGCGCTGCTCCCAGGCTTCCTGCGCGGTGATGGCGATGCCCTCGTCCAGCGTCGCCGGATAGTGCGTGCGCACCTCGGAGCCGATGCGGTCCTTCAGCGGCGTGATGATTTTCCCTCTAGCAGTAAAATCCTCGGGATTGGCGGAAAAGACCAGGGCTAGGTCCAGCGGCAGGCGGATGGGGTAGCCCTTGATCTGCACGTCGCCCTCTTGCAGGATGTTGAACAGTCCGACCTGGATCTTGCCCGCGAGGTCGGGGAGCTCGTTGATGGCGAAGATGCCGCGGTTGGCGCGGGGCAGCAGGCCGTAGTGCACGGTGAACTCGCTGGAGAGCTCGTGGCCGTGGCGCGCGGCCTTGATGGGATCGATGTCGCCGATGAGGTCGGCGATGGTGACATCGGGAGTGGCCAGCTTCTCCACGTAGCGCTCTTCCGGCGCCAGCCACGCGATGGCGGCCTGCTCGCCGTCCTGGGCGAGCAGTTCGCGGCAGCGGCGGCAGATGGGCGCATAGGGGTTGTCGTGGATCTCGCAGCCGGCGAGGTAAGGCAACTGCGGGTCGAGCAGAGACGTGAGGGCACGCAGGATGCGGCTCTTGGCCTGGCCGCGCAGCCCCAGCAGGATGAAGTTGTGGCGCGAGAGGATGGCGTTGACGATCTGCGGCACCACCGTATCGTCGTAGCCCACGATGCCGGGGAAGATGGCCTGGCCGGAGCGCAGGCGGGCGGTGAGGTTGTCGCGCAGCTCGTCCTTGACGCGGCGGCTGCGCAGCCGCTCTTCGGTGAAAGCGCTTTGCCGGAGTTCGCCGAGCCTGCGAGGAAGGTCCATGTGGCGGGAAAGCCCCCTTGGGAAAAGCCCTTCCCGCGATTATACCCTTCGCATCACATAGGCGTGTGACCTCCTTCGGAGGGACGGGGGGCGGGCTAGCCGGAGTGGCCGTTGCCGCCGGCTTTCTTGCGGGCGCGCACGGCACGCTCCAGCCGCGGCAGGATGGCCCGGTAGTATTCGCTCATGGCGGCCACGCGCTCGGCTTCGGAGCGCAGGCCCAGCAACGTCTGCTTGAAGTCGAGGTCGAGGGGCATCGCCGCGGCCAGCTCGAAGCTGAGCCGGGGCTGGGCGGGCTCCGGGGGCTGGACCTCGGCGCCGGTGAGGGCGAGGAGCCGGGCGTGCAGATCGAGCACCCCCTGGCGCTCGGCGCCGGCGGCCTCGCCGCCTTGGTCGTCGAACCAGGCTACCTGGGCGCGCAGGAAGGAGCGCTCTTCGTCCAGCTCGACCACGTGGAAACGGCGCCGGCCCTCGGTGAGGATGTCCAGGCGGCCGTCGTTGTAGGTGGTCACCAGTTGCACGATCTCGGCGCTGCAGCCGATGTCGGCCACGCCCTTTTCCCGGGCGCGCACCACGCCGAAAAGAGAGTGCAGCGCCAGGCACTCGCCGATCATCTCCTTGTAGCGAGGCTCGAAGATGTGCAGCGGCAAGGTCGCGCCGGGGAAGAGCACGAGATCCAGGGGAAACAGGGGCAGCAGGTCGCTCACGGGAGCATTCTAGTCTTGGCAGGAGCCGAAGGTTTGCGGAGAATACAACACTCATGTCTCTCAATGGAAAAGTAGCGGTCATCACCGGGGCCTCCATGGGGATCGGGGAGGCCATCGCCAAGCTGTTCGCGGACCAGGGCGCCAGCGTGGTGCTCAGTTCGCGCGACCTGGGGCGGGCGGAGGCGGCGCGCGCGCGCGTGGGCCACAGCGAGCGCACGCTGGCCGTGGCCTGCGACGTGAGCAGGGCGGACGAGGTGCAGAAGCTGGCGCAAGCGGCGCTGGCGCGCTTCGGGCGCATCGACATCTGGGTCAACAACGCCGGCCACGGGCTGATCGATTCCGTGGCCACCATGGACCTGGGCGAGTGCCGCCGCCTGTTCGATACCAACCTGTTCGGCGCCATCCACGGCATGCAGGTAGCGGCGCCCATCCTGAAGCGGCAGGGCTCGGGGACCATCATCAACATCTCCAGCGTGGCCGGGCATATCGCGGTGCCGGGCATGGCGGCGTACTCGGCCACCAAGTTCGCCATGAACGCCATCGGCAAGGGCGCGCGGGTGGAATTGAAGGGAACGGGCGTGCACGTGATGACCGTGTGCCCGGGCTACATCACCACCGACTTCGGCGCCAACGCGGTGAAGGGCAGCGAGGCCAAGCGCCTGGGCGCGGCCCGGCGCGGGATCCCGGCAGAGCGGGTGGCGCGCGCGGTGCTGCGCGGCTACCTGGGGCAGAAGCGGGAAGTGGTGGTGCCCTGGCGCGACCGCATCGCCATCAAGCTCTACCAGCTCTTCCCCAGACTGATCGAGCGGGCGATGGCGCGCATGCTGCGTCCCGCCGAGCAGGTGCTGGCGGAGCGCGAAGCGCTGCGCCAGCGCGATCGTCAGGCGGCTTCCTGAGCGGGCCTGAGGCGAAGCGGATGCCGCGCATCCAGGCCGTCGCCTTCGACCTGGGCAATACCCTGGTGTACGAGGACTCGGTGCTCGAGCCGCAGGTGCGGCGGATGCCCGGGGTGCTGGAAGTCCTTCCCGCGATCTCTCTTCCCATGGCCGTCTGGACCAACACCCGCCGCGAGCGCGCGGTGGAGGTGCGCCGCTGGCTGAGCAGCGCGGGCATCGACAAGTTTTTTTCTTCGATCGTGACCTCGGTGGATGCGGGGGCACGCAAGCCCGCCGAGGCCTTCTTCCACTTCGCGCTGGCGCGCTGGGGGCGGACCAAAGATGAGGTCCTGTTCGTCTGCAACCAGCTCAACACCGACGTGCTGGGAGCAAGCCGCTGCGGCATCCGCACGGCGTGGATCGCGGCGCCGGAATTCCGCGGCCCGGAGGAGACCCTGGAGCTGAAAGACGTGCAGCCCAGCTTCGTGCTGCCTGACCTGGAGGCGCTGCCGGGGCTGCTGGAGCGCCTGGTCTAACCGCCGAGAACGCAGAGATCGCAGAGAAAAAGAAACCAGCGCAATCGAGAGAAACGCCAGGTCCCCTTCGACAAGCTCAGGGTCTCAGCCGGCGGCTCACGTGTCGCCCCTGACGGGGCTGGACTCTCTTTCGCACCCTTTCCCGGGGGCTTACGCCCCGGGCTGACACGAATGCCGCCCTGCGGGCTGGTTTCCGTTCGAGCAAGCTCTGCGGCTGATTCTGTGCCACCCGTCCGGGCGCTAGCTCGCCGCCTTGCCCGCGTGTGCCTTCTCGATGATCTCCAGTTGGGCCAGGTGGTTGAGGGTGTGACCGGCCATGATGCGCAGGAGGGTGTCCACGCTCTCGGGGCCGCGCTCGGGATGGACGGCGGTGCGCTGCAAGTCCTTCTTCTTGAGCTGGCGGAAGAGGGCGACGTTCCAGCCGCGCAAGGCAGCGAAGGTCTTGGCGGCTTGTGAGCCCTTCACCTTCTGGTAGTGGGCGGCCCAGGCCTTCTCGTCGAAGGGCTGGATCGGGTGGTTCTCTTCGGCGAGGGCCTGGCGGATGCGGAAGCCGAAGGCGATCTCGCAGTCGGCCAGGTGGGCGAGCACCTGCGCCGCCGTCCATTTGCCGGGACCGTAGGTGAGTTGCAGGCCGTCCTTGCCCAGGCCGCGGGCCAGCTTGGCGATGCGCTGTTGGGTGGAGCGCAGGACCTTCATGGGCTTCTGGTCACCGAGGAATTCCGCATAGGGATGCATGGTCGTTCCTTTCTGTGGGCGTTCAGCCCAATTCTGCCAGCATGGCTTCCATCTCGGACTTGGCGTGGACGTTGCCGGTGCGCTGGGCGGAGGCGATGCCGTCGGCGAACATCTTGCGGGCCTCGCCGCTGCGGCCGGCGGCGGCCAGCATCTGCGCCGCCATCTGGTAGCCGGCGGTGTAGTCGGGATTGAGTTCCAGCAGCTTCCGGTACTCGGCCAGGGCGGTGTCGACCTGCCCCAGCTTGGAGTACTCCATGGCCAGGCCATAGCGGGCAAAGGCGTCGCCGGGATTCTCGGCCAGGAACTGCTGGAGCATCTCGATGCGGGAGGGCTCGCTCATGGGCAGAGGACAGTGTCGCTTTCCGGGAGGGGCGGCGTCAATATCGGCGGCGCCGGTGTGCGCACATGCGGCGGTGCCGCGCATCACAGACTTCCGGGTCGCCCCGCCCTTAGACTTCCTGCAAGTCCATCTCCCAGAACCCGGCGGCACAACCGCTCGCAGAGGAGGGCCTATGCTCGTTCTCCACGAACTCACCGAATGCATCGGCAGCCTCATCCTCAACCGGCCGGAGAAGCGCAACGCGCTGAGCGCCGCCCTGGTCGATGAAATGCTGGGCGCGCTGGCCGACTTTCAGAAAGCGGGGGCGCGCGTGGTGGTGCTCTCGGCTACCCTGGCGGGCGGAGTGTGGTCCGCGGGCCACGACATCGGAGAACTGCCGCGGGGCGACGAGCCCCTGGCCTACTACGATCCCCTGGAGCGGCTGCTGCGCGCCATCCGCCGCTTTCCCGCGCCGCTCATCGCCATGGTGAACGGCTCGGTCTGGGGCGGCGCCACCGACATGGTGATGAACTGCGACATCGT
>DATIWW010000155.1:0-4088 GCA_035519175.1 Terriglobales bacterium | reverse complement strand
TACGACAGGATTACAAGCGGGTGAATTTGCGGTGAACTTGCTACGAGGTCACCTTGGCGGCGGCCACCGGGACGAAGGGCAGGACGAAGGAGAAGGTGGAGCCGTGGCCCAATTCGCTCTCCACGCGGATTGAGCCGCCGTGCGCGCGCACGATGTGCTTGGCGATGGCCAGGCCCAGCCCGGTGCCCCCGGACTCGCGCGAGCGCGCCTTGTCCACGCGGTAGAAGCGCTCGAACAGCCGCGGCAGATGCTCGGAGGTGATTCCCGGCCCGAAGTCGCGTACCGAGAACTCCACCCCGCCGGCGCTGTCGCGCGCCGCCAGCACCACCCGGCCTCCCGAGGCGCTGTACTTGAGAGCGTTGTCGATCAGGTTGGCGAAGACCTGATGCACGGCATCGATGTCGGCCACCACCTCCTGCGTGGCCGTGTCCTCCGCGCTCAATTCCACGCCCGCGGCGCGGGCCATGGCGCGAAAGCTCTCCTGGGCGTCGCGCAGTAGATCCGCCGCCGCCACCGGCCGCAGCGCGAATTCCTGTTCTCCCGACTCCACCCGCGCCAGGGTGAGCAGGTCCTCGGTCAGCCGCGACATGCGGGTGGCGTTCTTGCGGATGATCTCCAGGAAATCGCGGGCGGCGGCGCTGTCGGCGGTGCCGCCCTCCAGCAAGGTCTCGGCATAACCCTGGATCGAGGTCAGGGGGGTGCGCAGCTCGTGGGAGACGTTGGCGATGAAGTCCCGGCGCGTCTTCTCCACGCGCTCGATCTCGGTGAGGTCGTGCACTACGGCCACCGCGCCGCCCCCGGGCATGGGCGCCGCCGTCACCTGGAAGCTGCGGCCGGGGAGCAGGGAACTGGCGCGCGCGCTGCGCACCTCGCTCCGCCCCAGTACCTCTTCGATGCAGGTCAGGAAGTCGGGATCGCGCACCGTGGCCACCAGGGGTGACCGCGGGCTGACCCGGGCCAGTTCGTTCATGCGCCCGTTGGCCCAGAGCACGCGCCGCTCCGCGTCCACGGCCAGCACCGCTTCCTGCATGGAGTTGAGCACGGTTTCGAGCTGCTGGCGCGCCGTCTCCACCGCGGCAAAGCTCTCCTCCAGTTTGCGGGCGGTCTTGTCCAGGGCCGCGGCCACGTGCGCGACCTCGTCGGAGGAGGTTTCCGCGATGCGCGCCGCCAGGTCGCCGGCGGCCACCCGCTCGGCGAAGACCACGATGCGCCGCAGCCGCCGCGAGATGGACTGTGCGATCCCCGCCGCCAGCAGGGTGGCGATCAGCAAGGCCAGCCCCGAGGCCCACAGTAAGCGCACGCGCACGTGCCAGGCCAGCGCCTGGATGGAGGAGAGAGGATAGGCCAGCCGTACCGCTCCGCCCGGGACGGGCGCCGCCACGTACAAGAAGGGGATTCCCACGGTGTGGCTGGTGCGGGTGGCGCTCCCGATCTGCCCGTGCAGGGCGGCGATGAACTCGGGGCGCGTGGCGTGGTTCTCCATATCCGCCGGGTCGGCGCGGGTATCGGCCAGCACCTTACCGCTGGACTCGATGATGGTGGCGCGCGCGTCCGCCGCCTGCGCCACCTGGTTGGCGATGGCCTGCAGCGGCCGCCGCTCGCGCTCGTGCTCCACGGTGGCAGCGAAGAGCTGCACCTTCTGCACCATCGAGGTGTGGATCTCCTGGTGGAGCGAGTCTTCCCAGGCGGCGCGCACGCTGGCATCCAGGATGAGGGTGGCGGCCGCGATCACCACGACGAAGGCGCCCACCAGCTTGAAGAAGATCCGGCTCCTCACCGCGGCACCTCGAAGCGATACCCGGCACCGCGCACGGTGCGCAGGTAGCGGGGCTGCTCCGGGTCAGGCTCGATCTTCTCGCGCACCCGGCGAACGTACACGTCCACCGAGCGCGGGGTCACATAGTGAGTGTCGCGCCACACCGCGTCCAGCAACTGGTCGCGGGTGAAGACGCGCCCGGCGTGCCGCGCCAGGTAATCGAGCAGACGAAACTCGGTGGCGGTGGTGGGGACCATCTTGCCGCGGATGCGCAGGGTCATGGCCCCGCCGTCGATCTCGATCTCGCCGACCTTGACCATGGAGGTGGGCAGGGGCTGTTCGAAGCGCCGCAGCACGGCCTTGACCCGGGCTACCAGCTCGCGCGGGCTGAAGGGTTTCGTGACGTAGTCGTCGGCGCCCAGCTCCAGACCCACCACCCGGTCGGTCTCGCCGGTCTTGGCGGTAAGAAAGATGACCGGCGTGCCCGCCAGGTGCGTGGACTTGCGGATGCGGCGGCAGAGTTCCAGGCCGTCGCCCCCCGGCACCATGATGTCGAGCAGCATCAGGGTCGGGCGCTCGCGCTCCGCTTCCGCCAACACGTGGTGGGCGGAGCCGAACACGCGCACCCCGAAGCCCGCCGCTTCCAGGTGATGGCGCACCAGGCGGGCGATGTCGGCGTCGTCCTCCATCACGAAGAGAGTCTGTCTCACGCCGGGTATTGTATCCGCTTGCGGCCGGCAAGCCAGGGAAAGCTGACCGCCGGACGAGGCCGAGGGCCTAGTTCGGTTGCCCGGAGCTGGGCATGGTGGCGCCCGCCATGCGCGCGATGGAGATCTTGGTCTTGCCCCCGGAGGGCTCGATGGCCACCGTCACCATCCCCTTGGGGGTGTTGACCATGATGCTGTAGTGGTCCTCGCCCTGGCCCACCACCATGGCCTTGGGGTACTTCTTCTTGTAGAAGTCGGCGACCTGGGAGGGCGAGTCCGAGGTCAGGAAGTTGACGCCCGCCACCGAGAACCCGCCCAGGCTGACGGCGCCACCGCCCTTCTGGGGCTCCGCGCCGGGGTAGACTTCCACCTCCATCTCCTCCGCGATCTTGGTGGCGTCGCCGGCGGAGGCTGTGCCCGTGTTGACGTCCACCTTCATGTCGCCCAGCTTGGCCTGCTCCGCTTTCACCGCCTTGTAGCCCCGGTATCCGGCGTAGCCCACCACCGCGCCGATGATCACCACGAACAGAAGGAAGATGCCGAGGATCACCAGGATGACCTTGAGGGCGCCGCTGCCGCCCTTGGCCGCGGGCTGGGCGGGCTGGCCGGGCTGAGCTGCGGGCGCCGCCGGCGCCGCGCCCGCCATGGCGGCTCCGCACTTGGCGCAGGCCCTGGCGCCCGCGTCCACACTGGCTCCGCAAGATGTGCAGAAAGGCATCGGCCACCTCCAGGCAAGGATCCCGGTTCGAGCGATCAGAGGATTGCGAGCGCAGTATAGCGCAAAGTCCCGCCTGCGGCATCGCGCCCGCAGCCGCCTAGCGCGCCAGCGCGGGCAGTCCTCGGGTCAGGTAATCGGCCATGCTCAGCGTCAGCAGGATGGCCAGCCAGAAGATGGCGGCAAAGACCACCACCGCGGTCAGCCGCGGGCTGTATTTCAGGTGCATGAAGAACAGCACCACCAGGCTGGCCTTGAGCGAGGCGATCAGCAGCGCCGCCGCCGCGTTCAGGCTGATGTCGTGCAGCCCCGAAACCACGTGCAGGTTGAGGGTGGAGACGTAGGCCGTGATCCCGGTCAGGATCAGCAACGCCGTCCAGATGGCGAAGTAGGTGCGCTTGGGAACGATGTGCTCAGCCGCCATAGCTCCTCACGGGTGCCGGTCGATCAGGTAGAGCAGCGGGAACAGGTAGATCCACACGATGTCCACGAAGTGCCAGTAGAGCCCGGCCACCTCCACCGGGTTGTGGTAGCCGGGGGTGTAGCGCCCCTTCCACCCGTAATAAAGGATGAAGCTCACGATGCCCACCCCCACCACCATGTGCAGGCCGTGCAGCCCGGTCATCACGAAATAGAAGAAGAAGAAGAGTTGCGCGTTGCGGGGGTCGGGATAGCCCGCCATGCTGGGCGCCTTCTCGTGGAACTGGAAGGCGGCGCCGGGCACGTGGTGGCGCTCGTACTCGTCATGCCACTCGTAGCCCTTCACCCCCAGGAAGACCAGCCCCAGCAGGAGGGTGGCGGCCAGCAGCGCCACCATCGCCGTCTTCCGTCCCACCTGGCTGGAGCGCACGGCCAGGGCCATGGTCAGACTGCTGCCGATGAGCACCAGGGTGTTGAGGGTCCCGGCCCA
>DATIWW010000154.1:0-2601 GCA_035519175.1 Terriglobales bacterium | reverse complement strand
ACCCAACTGCGTCAAGTGCGGGAGGCCCACGCGAGAGGTCCTGGACAAGACTTTCTGGTGGCACGACCCGGTGCTTTTCGTCCTTATACTTCTCGGTGTCATGGTGTACGTCATCGTCGCGTTAATCGCACGGAAGAGCTGCACACTCAATGTGCCGGTGTGCGAGGAGCACCGCCGCAGCTACCAGAGCAGGCGGCGGATAGGCCGCAACCTGATGTTGGCGTCCATTCCCCTTTGGGCGGTGATCTGGATTGCAGGCAACGGCAGCGATGAAGCCGTCGGCCTCGGCGCCCTAGTATTCCTCTTGGTGTTCGTTGTGGGGCTGATCGTTCGTCGCGCGGCTGGGCCCATCAAGCCCGCCAACATTGACAAGCAGACGGCCACGTTCAGGGGCGCGAGCGAGAGTTTTCTGCAACTGCTTCCGAGTTAGTGTCGGTATTCAGTGACTCGGAGAACTGGGTGGTTCCTTGCTGCCCTTCGTGTCCTTTGTGGTTGGCTCTTCGGAACAACAAGGGGACGGGCGCCGCCCGTCCCCTTTGCTTTGCTCTATGGTCACTGAGCCTTAGCGCTTCTTCATGCGAATTTCCGTCCCGCCGTGGGCGAACTCCACCTGGTCCATGAGCTGGTTGATGAGGAAGATACCGCGCCCGTGGGAGCTGAAGACGTTCTCGCCCACCACCGGGCTGGGGACCTGGGCGGGATCGAAGCCCGCGCCGGGGTCGCGCACCACGATGAGCATGCCGCGGCCCTCGTCGCAGGCCACGCAACACTGCACCCGGCGGGTGGGATCGTTCTCGCAGCCGTGGATGATGGCGTTGGCCAGGGCCTCGCGCAGCGCGGTCTCGATCTCCATCTCCTTGCCCTTGGCGCACTCCAGCTTGCCCGCGATCTCCATGACGTCGTCCACCACCGGGTTGATGGCGTTCACGTCCGCCGCCACCACCATGTTGATCTTCAGGATCAGCGTGCGGGGATCGAATTCCATGCAGGGCATCCCCGGGCTTTGGCTCTCCGGTTGCGCCGCCATAACGACCTCCTGGCTTCCACTCCTATGATACTCGCTGGGAGCAAGAGGACTCAGGGGTCGGGAGTCAGAAGGAGTCAGGAGTCGGGAGTCAGGGATGGGAGTTAGTAGTTAGGAGTGCGGAGTGAGCGTGACCCGTTGTGCCCCTTCGTGGAACTTTCGTGTCCTTTGTGGTGAAGGGTTTGAATTGCCCGCAGAGAACATCGCGGCTGTCCCCACGCTCTGCCGCTGACTCCTGATTCCTGACTCCCGACTCCTTGGCTTAGAATCCCCCCATGCCGCCTCTCAGCATCCTGGTCACGGGCGCCTCCGGCACGGTGGGGACGGAGCTGGTGCCGGCGCTGGCCGCCGCCGGGCACGGCGTCACCCTGCTGGTGCGCCGCCCGCCCCGCCCGGGCTCGGCCGAGATCCAGTGGGACCCCACCGGCGCGCCTAACGCCGCCCTCTTCGAGGGCAGCGACGCCGTCATCCACCTGGCCGGCGAGTCCATCGCCTCCAGCAATTGGACCGAAGACAAGAAAGCGCGCATCCTCAACAGCCGGGTGCAGGGGACCGCGACCCTGGCGGCCTCACTGGCGCGCATGGCCAAGCCGCCGCGGGTAGTGATCGCCGCCAGCGCCATCGGCTACTACGGCAACCGCGGCGATGAACTGCTGGTGGAGGAGAGCACCTCCGGCACCGGCTTTCTGGCCGAGGTCTGCCGCCAGTGGGAGGCGGCGCTGGCCCCCGCGGTGAAGGCCGGCATCCGGGTGGTGAACCTGCGGCTGGGGATGGTGCTGAGCGCGCGCGGCGGCGCCCTCAAGAAGATGCTGACTCCCTTCAAGCTGGGCGCGGGCGGGCGCCTGGGCAGCGGCCGCCAGTGGATCAGTTGGATCTCCATCGCCGACGTGGTCGGCGCCATCCAGTTCATCCTGGCCAACGACGCGCTGCGCGGCCCGGTGAACGCCGTCTCCCCCCAGCCCGTCAGCAACGCCGAGTTCACCCGCGCGCTGGGCCGCGCGCTTCACCGCCCCACCCTCTTTCCCATGCCCGCCTTCCTGGTGCGGCTGGTCTTCGGCCAATTGGGCGAGGAACTGCTGCTGGCCAGCCAGAAGGTGGAACCCGCGCGCCTCCAGGCCGCGGGCTTCCCGTACCGCCACTCCGAAATCGGCGCCTGCCTGCGCGAGTTACTGCGGTCTGACGTCTGAGGTCGTCCGGCGTCTGCCCCTACGTCAATCCAAAGTGCGCCAGCACCACCGTGAGCACGATCACCAGGAAGACGATGCCGGTGATGACCACGTACTGGTAGTCGCGGTCGACGAAGAAGGCGTAGATGGAGACCAGCACCCGCGCTACCGGGGTGAGGATGAGCAGGATGGTGCCCAGCATGGCCAGGGTGGTGGCGTCGCCCGCCTTCAGTCCCTCCACCACCGCCTGCCAGTGATAGTGCGACCGGATCCAATCGCTGCCCAAGGGTACGGGCTGGGGATGCATGAGGGCGCGCACCACGCCGGCCAGGAAGAAGAGCACGCTCGCGATCATCCCGCCCAGCAGCACGCGGTAGACGTCGGCGTAGACGTTGTCTTCGCTCACGACCT
>DATIWW010000153.1:0-5211 GCA_035519175.1 Terriglobales bacterium | reverse complement strand
CAGGCAGGACACGACCCAGGGAGGTCACTATGACGAAGAAAATATGGGCGATGGTGGCGGCGGCGGTGGTGCTGGTGGGCAGCGCCGGCGCGGTGGCGGTGGCCCGCTACGGACGCGGCCACATGGGCCGCGGCGAGATGGGATTCATGGGCGAGCGCAGCCTGGCGCAGATCGAAGTGCGCCTCAAGCTCACCCCCGAGCAGTCCAAGCAGTTGCGCGGCCTGATGGCCGGGCGGCGCCAGCAGATGCGCGAGCAGCTCCAGGCCAGCCAGGCCGACCGTCGCGCCCTGATGACGGAGGTCTTCAAGGACAACCCCAGCCAGGAAGAGATCCAGAAGCGGCTCTCCGCCATCCAGGAGCGCCAGGCGACCGCGATGAACGACATGGTGCAGGCGGGCTTGCAGTTCAACAAGAGCCTCACGCCGGAGCAGCGCGCCGAGCTGAACAAGATGCTGGCCGAACGCTTCGAGGTGGCCGACCGCATGCATCAGCGCATGCAGGAGCGCATGCATGACCGGCACGGCAAGCGTGAGGGCAAGCCCAGCGGTCCGCCCCCCGCCCCCGATCAGCAACAGTAAACAGGTTTGTTGCTTCCTCTCTCTCGCACCGCCGGCGACCCGGCGGTGCGTTTTTGTTTTCTCTAACGCTTCTTATCGCGCGCGCGAAGCGGCGCGGGCGGTGGCACGACGCGCCGGATGGGCACGATGGCGCCGCGCGAGGGGTCGGCCATGGCCCCGGCCGCCCGCGGCAGCACTTCCTTCTGGATGTAGCGCAGGAACTCCTGGATCTGCCGCTGCATCTCCTCCATGCGCTCGCGCATCTGCAGGATCATGGCGATGCCCGAGATATTCACCCCCATCTCGCGGGCCAGCGAGAGGATGAACTCCAGCCGCTCCAGGTCCTGGTCGGTGTAGAGCCGGGTGTTACCCTCCGAGCGCGACGGCTTGAGCAGCCCTTCGCGCTCGTACAGCCGCAGCGTCTGGGGATGGATGCCGTACATCTCGGCTACCGCCGAGATCATGTATGCGCCTTTGCTCTTTCGCTTAGCCATGACTGTTCATTAACCACAGAGGACACGGAGGGTCACAGAGGATTGATTTCCCTTTCTTCTTCCTCCGTGTCCTCTGTGTCCTCTGTGGTTGATCTTCTTCATACTTGTTTCCACAGTCCCGCCCGCGGGTCTTCGGGATTCAGCTTGGCCAGTTCGCGCAGGATCTCCTTGGAGCGCTCGTCGCGCACCTGCGGCACCGTGATCTGGATCTCCACGATCTCGTCGCCGCGCACGCCCTCCTTCACCGCCGAGGGCACGCCTTTCTCGCGCATGCGCAGCTTCTGCCCGCTCTGCGTCCCCGGGGGCACGCGCAGTTGCGCGCGCCCGTCGATGGTGGGCACCTCGATCTTGGCGCCCAGCGCCGCCTCCGTGGGCGTGACCGGGACCTTCAGGTAGATGTCGTCGCCTTCGCGGCGGAAGACGGGATGCTCGCCGGCGCGCACGATGATGTAGAGGTCGCCGGCCGCGCCGCCGCCGCGCCCGGCGTTGCCCTTGCCCGCCAGGCGGATGCGCTGGCCGTCGCGCGTCCCCGGCTTGATGCGCACCTCCAGCGGCTCCGTGCGCTGCACCACGCCCGCGCCGTGACAGTGGGAGCAGGCGGAGCGCTCGCGTCCGGAGCCGCCGCAGTGCGGGCAGGGCGTGTTGAACTTCATGCGCCCGCCCAGTTGCGTGACCTGGCCCGAGCCTTTGCACTCCGGGCAGGCGCGCGCGCTCTCCAGGTACCCGCGCCCGGCGCACTGCCGGCAGGCTTCCTGGCGGCTGACGTTCAGCTTGACCACCCCGCCCTGGATGGCCTGCCAGAAGCCGATCTGCGCCTGGTACTCCAGGTCGGAGCCTGCCTGCGGCCCGAGTCCTTCTTCCTCGCCGCCGCCGCGGAAGAGGCTGGAGAAGATGTCCTTGAAGCCGCCGCCCTTCCTGGGCTGTTCGGCGCCGGCGCCAAAGAGATCGGAGAAATCGAAGCCGCTGAAATCCACGCGCGCGCCACGCGGCCCGGCGCCACCCCCGGGGAAGCCGCCGGGAAATCCGCCGGGCCCGCCGCCGGCGCGGGCGTAGGCCTCGGCCGCCGCGGGATCGATCTGGTCGCTGTAGTAGCCGAGCTGATCGTAGATCTTGCGCTTCTTGGGGTCGGAGAGGACGTCGTTGGCCTCGGAGAGCGCCTTGAAGCGCTCCTCCGCGGCCTTGTCGCCGGGATTGACGTCGGGGTGGTACTTGCGCGCCAGCTTGCGGAAGGCCTTGCGGATGTCTTCGGCGGAGGCGCTCTTCTTCACGCCCAGGATGCCGTAGTAATCTTTGGTTTGGGTGGCCACGTTATTTTCTTATGTTGTCATCCTGAGCGAGCGGTGATCGTTTGCTCCGCAAACGGTCACCGCGAGTTCCTTCTTTATTACTCTGTCATCCTGAGCGAGCTATGACCGTTTGCTTCGCAAACGGTCATGGCGAGTCGAAGGACCCCCGCAACGTCTCCTTCACGACGCCGCCCCAGGGAATTCTCACCGGTCCTTGATCGTCTCCCCGGCAAACGCCATCTCCGCTCCCCACTTCTCTGCCAAGTCCTGCCAGCGCGGGTTCAGCGACTCGATCAGCGCGATCTTCTTTGCCCGCCGCCAGCCCTTCAGTCGCTTCTCGCGGTCGATCGCCTTGCGAACGTCGTCGAAACTCTCCCAGTACACCAGCCGGTCACAATCGTACTTGCTGGCAAAGCCCTCGAACTCGCCGCTCTTGTGCTCCCACATGCGGCGGACGATGTCGTTGGTCATGCCCACGTAGAGCGTTCCCGTGCGACTGGCGACAATGTAGGTCCAATACTTCTGCTCCACCGGCAGAACGCCTCCGGGCGGCATCGTAGCACATGCATCTCGGGGGTCCTTCGACTCGCGGCGCCTTGCGGCAAGCTGCAGGGCGCCGCTCGCTCAGGATGACATTTCCTAAGACAAGCTACTGATCGCCCTGCTTCGACTTCTCCTCCGGCACCTTGGTGGCCTGCCAGGCCACCGCCTGCCAGCGGCCGTCGCGCTTCTGGAAGGTCCCGGTGTTGCGGTAGTAGTGCGTTTCTTTGGTGCCGTCTTTGTTCACGACGTTCTGGATGAGGCGGAAGGCGACCACCGCGAAGTCGCCGTAGTCGTGCACCGTGATCTGGTCGGCGTCGAAGGTGGACTGGGGCTCGTCGGGCTTCGGCGGCTCGTCCAGCGACTTCATGATGTCGGCCTTGGTGACGTGGCGGCCGGAGGAGCCGGTGTAGAGCACGTCCTCGGCCCAGAAGCGGTCGAAGACGGCCTTGTCGTTGCGCCCGGCCGCCTCCAGGAACTGGTGCAGCAGCGCGGTGAGCTCGTCGGTGGTGGAAGCTTTTTGTTGGGCGACGACCGGAGCCACCAGACCCAGGAGGATCACCAGCGGGAGAACCCTTCGAAGCATCGCCTCACCTCGTTCTTGAATTACATCCCGACGGCGAAGCCGGAGGGAGCCCTACCCGACCGAGAATCTTGGCGACCATAGGGCTCCCTCGCTTCGCTCGGGATGTCTTGCAGAAACCAGGCCGAGTCGGAGCCTATTTCTTCTTCTCTTCCACGTCCACGTACTCGGCGTCGATCACGCCCTCGTCCTTCTTCTTCTCGCCGCCGGCGGGCTCGCCCGCCGTCTGGCCGCCCGAGGTCGCGCCCGCGGGCTGGGCGGCGCGGTACATCTGCTCCGCCAGCTTGTGCGAGGCCGCGGTCAGGCGCTCGCGCGCCTGCTCCATGGCCGCCTTGTCCGAGCCCTCCAGCGCCTTCTTGGCGTCGGCCAGCGCGCTCTCGACGTCCGACTTCTCCCCCGCCGAGATCTTGTCGCCATGCTCTTTCAGCATCTTCTCGATGCTGTAGACCATGGAGTCGAGCTGGTTGCGGGCCTCGATCTCCTCGCGCTTGGCCTTGTCCTCGGCGGAGTGCGAGTCCGCTTCCTTGGCCATGCGCTCCACCTCCTCCTTGGAGAGCCCGGAGGACGAGGTGATGGTGATCTTCTGATCCTTGCCCGTGGCCATGTCCTTGGCGGTCACGTTGAGGATGCCGTTGGCGTCGATGTCGAAGGTGACCTCGATCTGGGGCACGCCCCGCGGCGCCGGCGGCAAGCCGGTGAGGTGGAACTTGCCCAGGGTGCGGTTCTGCGCCGCCAGCGGACGCTCCCCCTGCATGACGTGGACCTCCACCGAAGTCTGGCTGTCGGCCGCGGTGGAGAAATTCTCCGTCTTGCGCGTGGGGATGGTGGTGTTGCGCGGGATCATGGTCGTGGCCACGCCTCCCAGCGTCTCGATGGACAGGGTGAGCGGGGTGACGTCGAGCAGCAGCAGGTCCTTGACCTCGCCGCCCAGCACGCCCGCCTGCACCGCCGCGCCCACCGCCACCACTTCGTCCGGGTTGACGCCGCGATGCGGCTCCTTGCCGAAGAGTTCGCGCACCAGTTGCTGGATGCGGGGCATGCGCGTCTGCCCGCCCACCAGCACCACTTCGTCGATCTTCTTGGCGTCGATGCCGGCGTCCTTGATGGCCTGCTTGCAGGGCGCCACCGAGCGCTGGATGATGTCTTCCACCATCTGCTCCAGGCGCGCGCGGGTGAGCTTCTTCACCAGGTGCTTGGGCCCGCCGGCGTCGGCGGTGATGAAGGGCAGGTTGATCTCGGTCTCCAGCGTGGTCGAGAGTTCGATCTTGGCCTTCTCGGCGGCATCGCGCAGGCGCTGCAGCGCCATCTCGTTGCCCTTGGCGCGCAGGTCCAGGCCTTCCTCCTTCTTGAACTCCTCCACCAGCCAGTCCACGATGCGCTGGTCGATGTTGTCGCCGCCCAGGTGGGTGTCGCCGTTGGTGGACTTCACCTCGATCACGCCCTCGCCCACCTCCAGGATGGAGATGTCGAAGGTGCCGCCGCCGAAGTCGTAGACGGCGATGGTCTCGTCCTTCTTCTTGTCCAGGCCGTAGGCCAGGGCGGCCGCGGTGGGCTCGTTGACGATGCGCTTGACGTCCAGCCCGGCGATGCGCCCGGCGTCCTTGGTGGCCTGCCGCTGCGCGTCGTTGAAGTAGGCGGGCACGGTGATGACCGCCTCGTTCACCTTCTCGCCGGTAGACACCTCGGCGGCGCGCCGCAGCTTCTGGAGGATGAAGGCGCTGATCTCGGGAGGCGAGAACTGTCGCCCGCGG
>DATIWW010000152.1:0-8446 GCA_035519175.1 Terriglobales bacterium | reverse complement strand
GGCAATCCCCAGAACATGCTCATCGGCTCCGCCTCCGGTATCGGCTACCGTGATTTCTTCTGGCACCTGGCCCCGGTGGCGGTCGCGGGGCTGTTCGTGGATTGGGGCGTGCTCCACTTCCTGTTCCGCAAGGAGCACGCTGAGGCTCCCCCCGCTGACATCCCGCTGCGCCACCGCCCCTTCGACCGCCGCCAGCTCCGCAAGCCGCTGCTGGTGATTGCGGGTGTGCTGGTCGGCTTCTTCCTGGGAGTCGCGCCGGCACTGATCGCTGCCCTCGGCGCGGCTTTGATGCTCATCACCCGCACCGTCGAGCCGCGCAAGGTCTATGACGAAGTGGACTGGGGCCTGCTGGTGTTCTTTGTGGGCCTGTTCATCATCGTCGGCGGTGCGGAGAAAGCGGGAATCATCGGCCAACTGCTCGCCCTGACCCGCACCTGGAACCTGCACCGCACGGCGAGTTTCACCCTGGTGGTAGCGGCGCTCTCCAACCTGGTCAGCAACGTCCCCGCGGTGATGCTGCTGAAGTCGCTGGTGCCCGCCTTCCCCAATCCTCACACCGGCTGGCTGGTACTGGCGGGCGCCAGCACTCTGGCCGGCAATCTCACCATCACCGGCTCAGTGGCCAACATGATCGTGGCTGAGCGCGCCCGCGGCGAGGTCAAAATCCGTTTCTGGGACTATTTCCGCGTGGGTTTGCCCATCAGCCTGCTCACTCTGGCGCTCGCCGGAGCCTGGCTCTGGTGGATCCAGTAGTTTCTGCGGCACGAGGTTGGCAGCCGCCGGTGCCTGCGAGTACCATGGCTGGCCCCACGAGGAGGAGCAGCCATGAAGCGCCGCGTAGCTTTCCTTGTTCTTGTGGTCCTGGTTTCCTGCGCCCTGAGGGTCCCCAGCGCCAGGGCCGGCATCGCTCGCGCGACCCGGCCCATCACCGAGAAGGACCTGTTCCGCTTCGTGTGGATCGCCGACCCGCAGATGTCCCCCGACGGCTCGCGCGTGGCCTTTGTGCGGGTCACGGTCAATAGCAAGCGCGACGGCTACGACACCGCCATCTGGATGGTGGCCACCAGCGGCCAGGAAGCGCCCCAGCCGCTGACCCATGGCCCGCGCGACTCGGCGCCGCGCTGGTCGCCCGACGGCGTCACCCTGCTCTTCTTGCGCTCGGGCGAGAAGGAGGGCAAGCCTCAGCCGGCGCAGATCTACATGCTTTCGATGGCGGGGGGCGAGCCCCGGGCACTCACTTCCCTGCCCAAGGGCGCGGAGTCGCCCTCGTGGTCGCCCGACGGCAAGACCATCGCCTTCCTCAGCCGCAGCAATGCCCAGGACCTGGCCAGGGCGGAAAAGAAAGGCAAGGGCGAGGAGGAGCGGGAGAGCGACGTGCGCGTCATCACCCGCGCCGTCTACCGTCTGAACGGCGCCGGCTATTTTGACTTCAGCCGCCCGGCGCACATCTGGACGGTGGCCCTGCCCGCCTCCGCCGAAGACCAGCCCAAACCCCGCCAGCTCACCTCCGGGGACTTCAGCGAGAGCGAGCCCGCCTGGTCCCCCGATGGCACGCTGCTGTATTTCACCTCGAACCGGGTGCTGGAGCCCTACTACCAGCCTCCGAGCGCAGCGCTGTACTCCGTCCCTTCCGCGGGCGGGGAGATGGTGAAGGTCGCCGCCATGGACGGAGCCGTGGGCAGCTTCGCTCCCAGTCCCGACGGCAAGAGCATCGCCTTCCGCGGCGAAATCAACCATCGGCCTGTCCACTCCTATGAACAGCCTCACCTGTTTGTGATCCCCGCAGCGCCGGGCGGAACGCCGCGCAACCTCGCTCCCGGGCTGGACACCGACGTCGGCGCCGGGCTGGCGGGTGACCAGCATGCCCCTCGCGCCGGGCACGGGGCCCCGCCGCTGTGGAGCGCGGATAGCAGCGCCCTGCTCACCACCGTCCAGGAAAAGGGCACGGTCAACCTGCGGCGCTTCGACGTGGCCAGCGGGCGCGTGGAGCCCGTCACCCGCGGCAACCAGGAGGTCGTCACCTTCACGGCCAGCTCCGACCGCAAGAGGATCGCCGTGCTGGTCTCCACCCCGGTCAGCATCGGCGATCTTTTCCTGGTGCAGGACGATGGCTCGCTCGCCCGCCTCACCGACGTCAACCACGACCTGTTCGCCGAGCTCGATCTCACCCCGCCGGAGGAGGTCTGGTACAAGAGCTTCGATGGAACCATGATCGAGACCTGGGTGCAGAAGCCGCCCGACTTCGATCCCGCCAAGAAGTACCCGCTGATCCTCGACATCCACGGCGGGCCGCACGCCGCCTACGGCTACGGCTTCGACCACGAGTTCCAGTGGATGGCGGCCAAGGGCTACATCGTCCTCTATCCCAACCCGCGGGGCAGCTCGACCTACGGCGAAAAGTTCGGCAACATCATCCAGTATCGCTACCCCGGCGACGACTACAAGGACCTGATGGCGGGAGTGGACGAGTTGATCCGCCGCGGCTACGTCGATCCTCAGCACTTGGGAGTGACCGGGGGCAGCGGCGGCGGCATCCTGACCAACTGGACCATCACCCAGACCAACCGCTTTGCGGCAGCGGTGGCGCAGCGCTCCATCGCCGACTGGTCGGCCTTCTGGGGCGACGCCGACTTCACCCTGTTCACGCCCAACTGGTTCAAGGGAGCGCCCTGGGAGGACCCGGCCGACTTCGCCGCGCGCTCGCCCATCACCCATATCGCCAAGGTGAAGACGCCGCTGATGCTGATCGAGGGCGAGGCCGACCTGCGCTGCCCGCCCGCCTCCGGCGGCGAGATGATGTTCCGCGCGCTCAAGTATCTGAAGGTACCCACGGCCATGATCCGCTTCCCGGGAGAGTCGCACGAGCTCTCGCGCTCGGGCCAGCCCTGGCACCGGGTCGAGCGCCTGGAGCATATCCTCAACTGGTTCGACATCTACCTGCAGGGCAAGCAGATGCACCTGTACGACCTGGTGCCGCCGCAGGAAACCGCGCAAGCGGGAGAAAGGTAGGACGCCTGTGACCAGCAAGCATCTTCGGGGATTGCTGCCGTCATTGTTGCTGGCGACCGGAGCATGGGCCCAGAGCTCCGCCCCGCCGTCTGGGCCCCAGACCTACCACCTGGCGGCCACCCCCAAGACCGTGGCGTGGGGCTACTACGACGCGGCGGCACCGCCGGTGCTGCGTATTCACTCCGGCGATACGGTGGTCTTCGACACTCTGCTCACCAACAGTCCCACCGGCCTGGAAAAGGCCGGCGTGCCCCCCGACCAGGTGCAGCAGAGCCTGCGGGACATCTACAAGGAGGTCACCAACAAGGGCCCGGGCGGGCACATCCTGACCGGCCCGGTGTACATCGAAGGCGCCGAGCCGGGGGACACACTGGAGGTACGTATCCAGAAGATCGACCTGGCCATCCCCTATGCCTACAACGGCTTCCGCGCCGGGGCAGGCTTCCTGACCAACGACTTCCCCTACTCCCGTATCAAGATCATCCCACTGGATCGGGAGCGCATGGTGGCCGAGTTCGCGCCCGGCATCGAGATCCCGCTGCACCCGTTCTTCGGCAGCATCGGGGAGGCACCGCCGGAGGCCTACGGACGCCTGAACAGCGCCCCGCCCTGGATCCAGGCTGGCAACATGGACAACAAGGAGCTGGTCGCCGGCAGCACCCTCTACCTGCCCGTCCACGTGAAGGGCGCGCTGTTCGAGATCGGCGACGGCCACGCCGGCCAGGGCAACGGCGAGGTGGACATCACCGCCCTGGAAACCTCGCTGGTCGGGACCATCCAGTTCATCGTCCGCAAGGACTTGAGAATCAAGTACCCGAGGGCCGAAACCACCACTCACTACATCGCCATGGGTTTCGACGACGACCTGAGCGAGGCGGCGCGTATCGCGGTGCGCAACATGATCGACTTCCTGGTGGAGGAGAAACACCTCAGCCGCGACGACGCCTACATGCTGACCAGCGTGGCCGGCGACGTGGACATCACCGAGCTGGTGGACGGCAACAAGGGCGTCCACGTCATGCTACCCAAGGTGGTCTTCAAACCATGAGCGGGCGGGCGGCCCCCCGAAAGAGGAAGGCAACCTGCGGCCATCTTGGGCTATCATCCCAGGTTCCGGATGGGCGGATCGCGGGCCGCCGGAGGCGATCCCCTTCCGAAAAGCAGACTCCATCATGCGCGCGCTGATAACCGGGATCACCGGGCAAGACGGCTCTTATCTGGCCGAGTTCCTGCTGCAGAAGCGCTACGAGGTCTACGGCCTGGTCCGGAGAAGCAGCCTGGAAAAGTACGATCGCATCCAGGCCATCGCCGGCCGCATCAAGCTGGTGGAAGGCGACCTGACCGACCAGGGCTCGCTCGATGAAGCCATGCGGGTGGTGCAGCCGGAGGAAGTCTATAACCTGGCCGCGCAGAGCTTCGTCGCGGTGTCTTGGATCCAGCCCGTGCTCACCGCCGATGTCACCGGGGTGGGCGTCTTCCGGGTGCTGGAGGCGCTGCGGAAGCACGCTCCCCAGGCCAGGTTCCTGCAGGCCTCGAGCTCGGAGATGTTCGGCAAGACGACCGAGACCCGGCAGAATGAGAACTCGCGCTTCCATCCCCGCAGTCCCTACGCGGTGGCCAAGGTCTTCGGACACCACGTCACCGTGAACTACCGCGAGAGTTACGGGCTGTTCGCCTGCTCCTGCATCTGCTTCAACCATGAATCTCCGCGCCGCGGCAGCGAGTTCGTGACCCGCAAGGTGAGCCTGCAGGTAGCCCGCATCAAGCTGGGCCTGGCGGAGAAGCTCCGCATGGGAAACCTGGACGTGCGGCGCGACTGGGGATTCGCCGGCGACTATGTCCCGGCCATGTGGCAGATGCTGCAGCGGCCGCAGCCTGACGACTTCGTCATCGCCACCGGCGAGACGCACACGGTGCGGGAGCTGCTGGAAATCGCGTTCTCCCACGTCGGCCTGGATTGGAGGGAGCACGTGGAAACCGATCCCAAGCTGCTGCGTCCTGCCGAGGTGGATTACCTGTGCGGCGATGCCTCCAAAGCCCACCGCCTCCTCGGGTGGTGGCCCCAGATCCGGTTCCCGGATTTGGTCAAGAGGATGGTGGACTCCGATCTGGCGTCCTTGCGGCACTCCATGGGCAGGCAGGCCGCTCCCGCCCCCGCGCGAAAGGGCCAGGGCCGGGCTGGACCCTTGGCATCCCCGCCGTTGCGGCGAAGGCGCTGAGCCCTGCCAACGGCGCTTACGCGGTCGATGGTTGGCCGGCGCGACTCTTCCGGCCTCGTGCCAGTGCGGAACTCAGGCGGGACTCCAATCTGTCGATCGAAGCAGGCAACGCCCATTGCTGCCGGACCCAGTGGGACCCATCCTGGCCAAGGCGCCGGGCCAAGTCATGATCGGCCATGAGTCGCTCAACGGCTGCCGCCATCCTCTCCGGATCATGCTCGACCAGCAGGCCATTCACGCCATCCTGGACGGTCTCCCGCACGCCGCCCTCCGCGACGGCTACCACGGGCACCCCACAGGCGTTGGCTTCCAGAGGAGCGTACCCAAACGGCTCCAGCCGGGGCGCGTACAACATGAGGCGCGCCCGACTGAGGATCTCGACCAGTTCATCGTCGTCGACCTGGTGCCGCAACTGAAACTCGACCTGAGACCCCTGCGCGATCCTCTCCATCCTCCTCAGATACTCCGGATGGATGGTATCGGCGACCCAGGTGAGCATGGGGCGCAGGGGCGCCGACACCCTGGCCAGCGCCTGCAGGATGAACTCCGCGTTCTTTCGCTCCACCATGGCGCCGATCGAGACTGCGATCCGTTCCCGTGTTCGCTTTCGATCGGTGAATCTGTCGGCATCCACCCCAAGGTAGCAGACCTTCGAATCGATGCCGTAGGCGCGCCAGATACTCTCCCGGGCGAAGAGTGAGTTGACCAGGATCTCATCGAATGCCATCGCGCTTCTTCGCTCTTCTCCCGCCAAGATCCGGATCTGAGGAAGCATGATCCTGCGATGCAGGGCGTTGCGGCAGAATCGCAGGTCGAGCCAGTCCTTGAGGTCCCCCACTTGCGCAGTCCAGGGCAGGTCGGGCTGGCCTTCGTAGAGTCCCCGGCAAGGCTCCTGCAGGTACAGCACACGGGGAATGCGCTTGACGAAACGAGCGATGGGAGGAGTGTGGAAACCGGTCGTGGGCGCGGCAAACAGCAGGTCGAATCCGCCGGCGTCGATCTGCTCCGCGCACTTCCGGCAGTGCTCATTCATCGCCCGCAGCTTGAGAGACGCGCTCCAGTGGCGCGGACGGCACTTCCTCAGGAAGCTGGACTCCGCCTCGAAGGTGAGATTCAGCGGAACGATGTGCTCAGGGATCAGCGCCCCAAGCGGGAGATGAGACTGATCGGCGGTGGGCGGACACCAGGCTTCCACCTGGTGTCCGCGCGCGACCAGGCCGCGCACCTGGTCGTGCAAGGCGCGCTTGCCACCACCCCGCCGGAGATTGTGCCAAACTGCGATCTTCATGGGAGAACCCTCGAGCGGCGCACGGAATGGCGAAGCATATCGAGTATCACAGGTTGCCACGAGTTCGCCAGGCCGGGTCGGTGGTCGCGGCGAACCGAGGGGCCGGAAGTCGAGGTGGGAGCCAGGCAGGTCGCAGATGAGAAATGGCTCCTCAGGTAGGACTCGAACCTACAACCCTCCGGTTAACAGCCGGATGCTCTGCCATTGAGCTACTGAGGAGTGTCGTACCGGCGCTCCCCAGCGGGAGCGCCGCTCAATTGTCTGTTCATCTTATACCAGAACTGCATCCCTCCTCGCCAGCGACGGGCGCGACCTGGCCGCGGTCGCGCCGCGGTTGACCAACGCGGTTCAAGCGCAGCCGTAACTGCGTGTCCTATCTTGACTTTAGCACCACGGCGATATACCTTCCGAACGCTTCCCCGAAAGCGGATTCCCGATCCCGAGAGGACAGGTTTGGCCCAGCGTCTGGTCACCTTCACCACCGACTTCGGCGCCTCCGATCACTTCGTGGGCACCATGAAGGGGGTTATCTACAATATCAACCCCGCCGCCCAGATCGTCGACATCTGCAACTCCGTCCACTCCTATGACGTCCTGGACGGGGCCCTGACCGTCGCCCAGGCCTACCACTATTTCCCGCCCGACACCATCCACCTGGTCATCGTGGACCCCGGCGTAGGCAGCTCGCGCCGCCCGCTGGTGGTCACCACCGGGAAGCACATCTTCGTGGCCCCCGACAACGGCGTGCTCTCCCTGGTCTACGAGCGCGAGGAGCGCATCTCGGCTCGCCACATCACGGCGGAGCACTACTTCCTGCAGCCGGTGAGCCAGACCTTCCACGGGCGCGACGTTTTTGCCGCGGTGGTGGGCTGGTTGAGCAAAGGGGTGGAGGTAGCCAAGTTCGGCGACGAGATCACCGACTACGTGCGCTTTGCCGCTCCCAAACCCAAGCCGGTCAGCGACAAGCTGATGAAAGGCGTCATCCTCAAGGTAGACAAGTTCGGCAACCTTATCACCAACATCACGCCCAAGGAAGTGCCGCAACTGTTCCAGCCGGAGCCGCCCTCCTTCAAGATCCTGGTGGGCAAGCACGAGATCACGCGCATGCGGAATTCCTACGCAGAGGGGGCCGCGGGCGAGGTCTTCGGCATTCTGGGGAGCATGGGCTTTCTGGAGATCGCCACCCACCGGGGTGCAGCCGCGCGCGTGGTGGGTGCCGACAAGGGCAGTGACGTGGGCGTGCTCTTCGAGGAAGCCCCGGCACCGACCCCGGCGCCGGCCTCGGCCGAATCTGCGGTCTAGCTAGGGGTTCTTCGGCTTGGGGCGGGCGTAGCGGTCCATCTCTGCCGTCCATTGCAGGAAGCTGCCCAAGCGGGCGCGCTCCCGCCACATGAATCCCCAGAACTCCAGGAAGCCGACCTTGCTCATCTTCAGGCCGGTGTAGGTCTCGATGCGCCACTTCAGGTAGGGACTGCGCCAGGGCGCCAGATGGTGGCCCCGGGTGGCGTTCCAAAGGAAGCGTAAGAGATTTCGCATGGTGATCGGCCGGGAGCCGCCTCCCCGGTCTTTACGAGTATAGCGCGCGCCGGAAAGCCGATTTTTCCGCGTGCTACAATCGACTGACCCATGGCCGACGAGGGCAAGCGCCGGCAAGCCGAGGACGCCTACTACGCCGCCGTGGATTGTTACGCCGAAGGCCGCCACGAGGAGGCCCTCGCCGCCTACCGCCGCTCGATCGAGCTGGACCCCAGCTTCACCGACGCCCTGCACGGACTGGCCAAACTCTATCAGGACCTGAACCGCTACGACGAAGCCATCGCGGCCGCCCAGCGTATCGCCGAGCTCGATCCCGACGACGTGCTCGCCCACACCAGCCTCTCCATCCTCTACCAGAAGAAGGGCATGATCCCGGAGGCCGAAGCCGAGGGAA
>DATIWW010000151.1:0-7906 GCA_035519175.1 Terriglobales bacterium | reverse complement strand
ACGCGGGCATCGTCCCGCAGAGGAAGATGGCAGACTTGCTCCACGAAGCCAACGAGCTGGTAGCGACCTTTGCTGCCTCTCAACACACCGCGCGCGCCGCGGTAAATCAATCAATGAAGAAATCAAGAAATGAATAAATCTCTGGAAGCTGCTGTCTCCTGGGCCGGCGCCGAACGCTTCGTCGGCACCGCCACCAGCGGCCATGCCATCGTCACCGACGCCGGCGGCGAGAAGTCCGCCCCCAGCCCCATGGAGCTGGTGCTGATCGGCCTGTGCGGCTGCACCGCCTCCGACGTGGTCAGCATCCTGCGCAAGAAGCGCCAGCCCTTCACCGGCCTGGAGGTGCGGGCGCAGGCGGAGCGCGCCCCCGACCCGCCTCAGGTCTACACCGTCATCCGGCTCACCTACCGGGTCAGCGGCCCGGTCGAGCGCAAAGCCATGGAGGACGCGGTGCGGCTCTCGGAAGAGAAGTACTGCTCGGTCTCGGCCATGCTCAAGAAGACGGCGCGCATTACCACGGTAATCGAGTACGCGTGAAATTGTCTGAAGCCGGGCGCGGGCTCTGGTAATCTCCTTGCCATGCCACAACCCAAGGTCGTGCTGTACACGCAGCCCGGCTGACCGCCGTGCGCCTGGGCCAAGTCCCACCTCGCGGAGCGAGGCATCGAATTCATCGAGAAGGACGTGAGCTGCGACCGCCAGGCGGTCGAGGAGCTCATCTACAAGTACGAGAGCCGTTCCACCCCCACCCTGGTGGTCGGCGACCAGGTGATGATCGGATTTGACCCCGAGCAGCTCGAGCAGCTCCTCCGCGCGCAGTGACCGGCCCGGGCCGCACCCGGTGCTGGGCTACCTGGCCATCGCCGCGGCCACCCTCTGCTGGGCGGGCTCGGCGGCGCTGGGCAAAGGCGCCTTCACCGGGCACCTGGCGGCGGGCAGCGCCCGCCTGGACCCGCTGATCCTCTCGCAGGCCCGCACCACCCTCTCCTTCCTGGCGCTGGCGCCGCTGCTATGGCTGGCGCGCGGACGCGGGGCGCTGGCCCTGGCTCCGCGTGACGTCGCCCGCTGCCTGCTGCTGGGCGTGGCCGGCTTCGCCGCCTCCAACTTCTTCTACTACCAGGCCATCGACCTGACCTCGGTGAGCACCGCCATCATCCTGCAGTACATCGCCCCTGCCTGGGTGCTGCTCTACCTGGTGGCGCGGCGGCGGCAGCGGGCCACTGCCCTGCGCGTGGGCGCGGTGGCGGCGGCGGTGACCGGCTGCGCCCTGGTGGTGGGCGTGCTGCATCGCGGCCGGCTCAAGCTCGACCCGGTGGGGATCGGCGTGGCCGAACTGGCCGCGCTTTCCTTCGCCTTCACCAATACCTACGGGCACGGGCTGGTGCAGCGGCTGGACCGCTGGAAGGTGATCGTCTACGGCCTGCTGGGCGCGGCCTTGTTCTGGATGGTCCTCAACCCGCCCTGGAAGATCGCCGCCGCCCACTACACCCGCGGGCAGTGGGTCTTCCTGGCGGTCTTCGCGCTGACCTCCATCCTGCTGCCCTACGCCTTCTACTTCACGGGGTTGAAGCTGCTGGACCCCACCCGCGCCGTGGTCACCAGTTGCCTGGAGCCGGTCTTCGCCATCACTCTGGCGGCGCTCTTCCTGGGCGAGCGGCTGGGTACCAGCCAGGTGCTGGGGGTGGGAATCGTGCTGGCCGCCACCGTCGTCATCCAGCTTCCCGAAGGTCCCGGGGTCGCCGCCCCGGGCTGACCGGTTACCAAAGAGTGTCCTGCAAGGCCGCAAAAGGCGCCTTGTTTCGCTCTTGTCACCGTAGCCTGTGAGCTAGGTCACCGGGAAGCGCGCAGGGAAGTGCCATGATGGTGGTGCAGTGGGACGGCGTCGTGAGCCGCGATTAGCCCGCGTCCTGCCCGTCCGCATCTGGGGGATGGACGCTCAGGGAAGGCCTTTTAGCGCCCAGGCGCAGACCATCGACCTCAGCCGCCTGGGCGGACGGCTGGGCGGCGTGACCCAGCCGCTGCAGCCCGGCGACATTATCGGCATCCAGTGCGGCGCGGAAAAGGCCCGCTTCCGGGTGGTGTGGGTGGGCGCCGCCGGCACCCCCTTGGAACACCAGGTGGGGATCTGCTGCGTGGAGCCCGCCAAGTACATCTGGGGCGTGCTGGCGCCGCCGCCCGCGCGCGATACCTACGACCTCAGAAGCGCCCCCGGCCCCGTCCCCGCACCCGCTCCGGTTGCTCCCCTTCAGCCCGTGCAGAGCCGTCGCGCCGCCAAGCGCCTGCGCTGCGTGGCCGGAGTCATGGTGGAGAGCGTCCAGGAGAAGGTACGGCTGTGGGCGGAGTGCACCGACATAAGCCGCCAGGGCTGCTACATCGAGACCTGGCATCCTTTCCGGGCGGGTACCGAGGTGCGCCTGAGCCTGACCTTCCACGAGTTGCGGGTGCTGGGCGCCGGCGTAGTGAAGACCGTCCATCCCGCCCTGGGGATGGGGATCTCGTTCACGGCGATGGAGGCCGAGCACCTGGGACGGCTGGAGCAGATCCTGGCGCGGCTGGAGGGCCTGGAGCAGGAGCCCGCGCCGGCGGTCGAGCAGGACGCGCTCTCCAACCGCCTGCAGGCCTTCGCCGAGCAGTTGCGCGAGCTGGAGAGTCACTTGGTGAAGAGCACGGTAGACGCGCGCATGCTGCGCGAGTTCCGCAACGCCCTCGATCACGCCCGCCAGACCGCCTGGGCGGTGGAGCAGTTCCTGACCCTGCAGCAGCAGAAGCGCGACCCCTTCCAGGTGCTCTCCCTGATCACGCTGCAGCGCATCCACAGCACCATCCAGCTCTGCCGCGAGCTGGTCACCGACATCGAGGCCACCGAGGTCACCTTCCAGACGGAAGGGCTGATCGAGCTGCACGACACCGTGCGCGCCCTGCTCGACCGCCTGGATCGGATGTTCGCCAAGCCCTCCGCGGCCTAGCTCGGCAGCTTCGCGCCGCCTATCTCACTTTCTTCCAATCGGTGACGACCACGGGCCTGCCGCCCTTGACCACGGTGGCGTAGACCTCCTTGAAGCCCTTGTGTTCGCCGGCGCTGTAGCTCAAGGTCAGCCTGGGGCCCAGGCCTGCGTCCATGCCGTGGATGGATTCGATCGACTCGATCAGTTTCTCGCGGGTCACATCCTTGCCGGCGCGCTTCAAACCCTCCACCAGCACCATGGCGTCCACGAAGCCCTCCAGGCTGACGAAGCTGGGCTCCGTTCCCGGGTAGTACTTCTTGAGGGCCTCGTTGTAGAGCTTGATGGTGGGCAGGTCGGTGCGGTCGTAGGGTGGGACCACCTGAGTGATGATGGTGCCCTCCGCGTCCTTGCCCGCCTCTTTGATGAAGGCCTCCGTGCCCACGAAGGAGACGGTGAGGAAGACCGGATGCCAGCCTTGGGCGTGGGCGCGCTTCACGATCTCGGCCACGGGGGCGTAGGGCCCGACCAGCACCACCGCCTCCGGGTTGGCGGCCCGCACCTGCCGGATGCCCGCATCCACGTCCAGAGTGTTGCGGGTGAAGGTGCCCAGGCCGGCGGGCGCGGCGTGGTGCTTATCCAGCGCCAGCTTCACGCCATCCAGCACCGCCTTGCCGAAGGCGTCGTCCTGGTAGATGACCCCGATCCTGGTGATGCTCTGCCCGTTCCACAGGCCGTCCACCATCTCCCGGGTCTCGTCGTAGTAGGAGGCGCGCACGTTGATGACCCAGTGTTTCAGCGGCGAGTACAGCACCTGCGCCCCGGTGAAGAGTCCCACCACCGGGACCTTGTGCTCCTCCGCCAGGGGCAGGTACTTCACCGCGGTGGGGGTGCCCACGAAGAAGCCGGCGGCGAAGACATCCTCCTTCATCAGGCGGTTGAAGCAGGCGGTGGTCTTGTCGGGGTCATATCCGTCGTCAAAGGCCTGCAATTGCACGCGGCGGCCGTGCACCCCGCCCTTGTCGTTGACGATGTGGAGGTAGGCGGTGGCCCCCAGCACCGTCTGCGTCCCCAGGAAACGGGCCGGGCCATCCAGCGCCGAGCAGGAGCCGATCAGGATGGTGCTGTCGGAGACACCGGGGGCCTTCGCCTGTCCCCAGGCCGGGACGGCGCCCAGCAGCCCGCACAGCAAGAGGGTAGTCACCACCGCAACCTGGAAACCCGCGAAACCACGAAGCGCAGTACGGTTCACAGCATCCTCCCTGAACGGATTCCGGGCGCTCGCCTTCGCGGGCCAGCCCCGGGCATGCCTAGATCTTCTTGTCCTTCCGAATTCCCCTGGTTCACCCTGGTGAACGGGGGCCTGTAGAGACGTTCCGCACACACTACACCCCCGATTCGAAGAGGAGAAGGTTACAAAGGTAATCCGGACGGTCGGTCCCATTTTGGGAGCGGGCACTGGTAAGCTACCCTCTGCCCTTGTTCCCCCTTCGGGGCCACACCTGGAGGCACGCCGTGTCTGACCCGGTCACAACATTCGCCCGCCGATTGCCGGCGGGAGAGCACTATGGCAGCGCGCGCTCGCTGCTACGCACGGGCGAGCTGGACTTCGCCGCGTCGGTCTATTCGGGCGGCTCCGCCACCGCCTGGCATTCGCACGAGCGAGCCTGCTTCACCGCGCTGTTGGGCGGCTCTTACCGCGAGGAGTTCCGCTCGGTCTCCCTGGAATGCACTCCGGGGAACGTGCTCTTCCGGCCCGCCGACGCCGTGCACCGCGACCACATGGGGCCGGCGGGCGCGCGCTGCCTGATCGTGGAGCTGTCACCCGCGTGGATGGCACGGGTGTGGGAGGCCGGTCTGGCGCTGAACACGCCCCACCAATCAAGAGAGATGCAGTTCGTCCTGGCGCGGATCTTCAAGGAGCTGAACCTCGACGACGACCTGAGCCCGCTGGTCCTGGAGGGCCTGGTGTTGGAGCTGGCCGGCTCCTTCTGGCGCGCGCTACGCAGCGAGGCCCAACCCCCGCGGTGGCTGGCGGAGACGCGCGACCGCCTGCAGCAGGACTTCCTCGCGCCCCAGCGGCTGGGCGAGCTGGCGGCGCAAGCCGGAGTCCATCCCGCCCACCTGGCCCGCGCCTTCCGCCGCCACTACGGTTGTACCGTGGGGGACTTCATCCGCCAGCGGCGCGTGGGCTTCGCCTGCGCGCAGCTCCAGGCCGGGAAGAGCAGCCTGGCCGCCATCGGCCTGGCCGCCGGCTTCGCCAGCCAGGCCCACTTCTCCCGCGTCTTCAAGGCCATGACGGGGATGACGCCCGGCCAGTATCAAGAGGCGGTCGCGCCCACGTGCAAGTCCCAGACAAAGCCCTCAATCGCGTGAAAGACGCGACCCTGCCTCCCCTTCTATCCTGGGCCGGCGCTGCGTGAGGAGGATGGGATGAGAAGACCACTTACGGTGGGCGTGTTGTTGGCGGCTTTGGCGCTGGCGGCGGGAGCGCAATCGCCACCCGTCCCCAGCCTGCAGTTCGAGATCGACGCTCTCGACCGCAGCGCCGATCCCTGCGCCGACTTCTACCGGTACGCCTGTGGCAACTGGCTGGCGCACAACCCGGTGCCGCCCGACCGCTCTCTGTGGAGCCGCTACAGCCAGATGGTCAACCTCAACCAGCAGCGCTTGACCGCTCTCCTGCAGCGGGCCGCGCAGCCCCGGCCCGGCCGTTCCGCGGAAGAGCAGAAGATCGGCGACTACTATGCCTCCTGCATGGACGCGGCCGGCATCGAGGCCAAGGGCCTGGCCCCGCTCCAGCCCGAACTGGCGCGCATCGCCGCCGTCCAGAGCCGCCCGCAGCTCATCGCCGAGATCGCCCATCTCAACACCTTGGGCGTGAACGTGCCCTTCGACTTCTATCCCGACCAGGACATGAAGGACTCCACCAAGGTCATCGCCTTCGTGGATCAGGGCGGGTTGGGGATGGCAAACCCGGAGCGCTACACGGACCCCGGCCCGGAGGCCGCCGCGCTGCGCCAGAAGTATCTCGAACACCTGAAGAGAGAATTTGCCCTGCTGGGCGACGCTTCCGCGGACGCCGACGCCGCGGCCCACGCGGTCATGCGCTTGGAGACCGCGCTGGCTGAGGTCTCCTGGACGCGCGTGCAGCGCCGCGACCGGGAGAAGCAGTACCACGTGCTCACCCCGGCGCAGCTCGCCGCGCTCACCCCCCACTTCTCCTGGAAGCAGTACTTCGGCGGCGTCGGCCTGGCGCGCGTGCAGGTCATCAACGTCAACGTTCCCGGCTTCCTGCAGGAATTCGATTCGCTCTTGGCCGCGGCTTCGCTGCAGGACTGGAAGAGCTACTTGCGCTGGCACCTGGTGCACGTGGCCACCCCCGCCCTGCCCGCCGCCTACGTGGAGGAGGCGTTTGACTTCGAGGGAAAGACCCTGAGCGGTCTGGCGCAGCCGCCTTCGCGGGCCCAGCGCTGCCAAGACCTGGTGGACCGCGATCTGGGCGAGGCCGAGGGCAAGCTGTACGTCGAGACCTATTTTCCCGAGAGCAGCCGCCAGGAAGTGCTGCGCCTGGTGGGGCTGCTCCGGCAGGCGCTCCGCGAAGACATGCAGACACTGCCGTGGATGACCGAGGCCACCCGCCGGCAGGCGCTGGCCAAGCTGGAGGCCATCGGCGTCAAGATCGGGCATCCCGAGAAGTGGCGCGACTACTCCTCGCTGCGCATCGTGCGCGGGGACGCCCTGGGCAATTCCCTCCGCTCCCTCAGCTTCGAGTTCCGCCGCCAGCTCGCCAAGCTCGGCACGCCGGTGCAGCGCGGCGAGTTCTACGAACTGCCGCAGAGCATCGAGGGCTACCACGACAACCCGCTGAACGAGATCGTGTTCACCGCCGGCATCCTGCAGCCGCCCTTCTTCGACCCGCGCATGGACGACGCCGTCAACTTCGGCATCGCCGGTGGCGTCATCGGGCACGAACTCACCCACGCCTTCGACGACCAGGGGCGCAAGTGGGATGGCCAGGGCAACCTGCGCGACTGGTGGACGCCGGAGGACGCCGCCCAGTACCAGCAGCGCGCCCAGTGCTTCGTGGATCAGTACTCCCAGTACACGGCGGTCGATGACCTCAAGGTGAACGGCCAACTCACCTTGGGCGAGAACATCGCCGACAACGGCGGCCTCCACCTGGCCTACCTGGCGCTGCTCGCCGACCTGGCCGGCAAAGACCTGCCGGCGATCGACGGCTTCACGCCTCAGCAGCGTTTCTTCCTGGCCTGGGGACAGATCCGCTGCGCCAACGTGACCGAGGCGCGGGCGCGTTCGCTGGCGCGCACCGACCCGCACTCCCCCGGGCGCTGGCGGGTGAATGGTGTGGTCTCCAACATGCCCGAGTTCGCGAAGGCCTTCCACTGCCCGGGCGGCTCGCCCATGGTCCGCAAGGAGCCTTGCCGTATATGGTGATCGTCTGGGAACCGGGAACCGGGAACTACTCCAGGTGCTTGCCCTTGGTCTCGGGCAGCAGGCTGGCCGCCAGCGCGGCCAGGAAGAAGGAAGCGGCGCACAGAAAGAAGGCCCAGCTCAGGCCCTTTCTTTGTCCCACCCAGCCGATGACCCAGGGAGCGACCGCGCTCAGGGTGCGCGCCCCGTTGTAGGTCAGGCCTAGGGCGCGCGCCCGCAGCCGGGTAGGGAAGATCTCGCTGCCGATGATGCCCGAGCCGGAGAAGAAGCCGGTCCCGAAGAACGCCACCGGCGTGCCCAGCAAGAGCAGCATCCACGGCTTCGACGCCAGCGCGTAGAGCGGCACCAGCGCCGCCGCCAGCAGCAGGTAGAGCAGCCTCGCCGGGGGCAGTCTCAGGCGCCGGGCGACCTCGACGGCCGCCAGCACGGCCAGCAGGATGCCGAAGAAGACCAGCGCGTTCACGAACCAGGTGGTCCCGAACAATAAGGCGAACTGCACCACGTTCTTC
>DATIWW010000150.1:0-3838 GCA_035519175.1 Terriglobales bacterium | reverse complement strand
TGACCCCGCCGGCGCTGGAGCAGGTGGTGAAGGGCTGCCTGGCCAAGGACCCGGAAGAGCGATTCCAGACGGCGCACGACGTCAAGCTGCAATTGAAATGGATCGCGGAGGGCGGGTCTTCGGCGGTGGGGCTGGCGCCGCCGGTGGCGGCGCGGCGCAAGCATCGCGAGTGGCTGGGCTGGACGCTGGCGGCAGTGGGAATCGTGGCGGCGGTGGTGCTGGGCGCACTCTATTGGAACAGCGCGAACCGGCCGGAGCGGCGGATCAACGCGCAGCTCCTGTCGCCGCCGAAGACGCGCTTCCTGTTCAGCGGAGACACGGGCGGACCGGCGACGGTCTCGCCCGACGGCGCCTGGCTGGCCTTCGTAGCGGTGGGCAGCGACGGACAGGCGCGGCTGTGGGTGCAAGCCCTGGACGGGGTGACGCAACGGATGCTGCCGGGCACGGAGGACGCCACCTTTCCTTTCTGGTCGGCGGACAGCCGCTCGCTGGGCTTCTTCGCCGACGGCAAACTGAAACGGGTGGAGGCGACCGGGGGAGCGCCGCAGACGCTCTGCGACGCGCCCTCGGGCCGCGGCGGAAGCTGGAGCAAGGAGGGCGTGATCGTCTTCACTCCCGACACCCAGGAGGGCATCTGGCAGGTCTCGGCCAACGGGGGCACGGCCATCCCCATCCTGAAGACGGATGGCAAGACCTACACCACCTACCGCTGGCCCTGGTTCCTGCCCGACGGGAAGCACTTTCTCTACCTGGCGGCCAACCACAACGCCTTCCAGGGAGAGAAGACGGGGGTGTACTTCGCTTCCCTGGATGGGAAGGAAAACAAGCTGGTGATGCATACCTTCGCGGAAGCGGAGTACGCCCAGGGTCATCTGCTCTTCCTGCGCGAGAACACGCTGCTGGCGCAGGCTTTCGACGCGAGCGACGGCCAATTGAAGGGCGAAGCGGCGCCGGTGGGGGTGGACGTGCAGTTCGATCTCTCCACCTGGCACGGGGTCTTCTCGGTGTCGGAGGCGGGGTTGCTGGCCTACCAGGCAGGAGGTTCAGGAGCGGGGAGCCGGCTGATCTGGTACGACCGCTCCGGAAAAAAGCTGGGGACGGTGGGGGAGAGGCAGAGCTATTACAGCGTGGCGCTCTCGCCCGACGGGCGCAAGCTGGCGGTGGCGGCCGGCGAAGCCGAGCCCGACATCTGGATCTACGACTTGGAGCGGGGCACGAAGACGCGGGCGACCTTCGAGACCGGGGTGGGCAACCTCAGCCCGGTGTGGTCGCCGGACGGAAGCCGCATCGCCTTCGCCTCCGCCCGCACCCATCACACGTTGAACCTGTACGAGAAACCCTCGGACGGCACGGGGACGGAGGAAGAGCTGCTGCCGCCGGGGAGCGAGCGCGGTCCTTCGAGCTGGTCACCGGATGGGAAGACCCTGGCCTTCGTCCAAGCGGAGCCGGAAAAAGGGACGATCTCCATCTGGATGCTGCCGCTCAACGGGGAGCGCAAGCCCATCTCCTTCCTGGAAGAGCCGGCAGTGACTTACGCCAACGGGGTCTTCTCTCCGGATGGACGCTGGCTGGCCTACCAGTCCATCGAGTCGGGGCAGTGGGAGGTGTACGTCACGCGCTTTCCCGGGCCGGCGGGGAAGTGGCAGATCTCCAGCGGGGGCGGGCAGACGCCGGTGTGGCGGCGCGACGGCAAGGAGCTGTACTTCATGAGTCCCAGCCGCGACCTGATGGCGGTGACGGTCAACGGCAGCGGCGCCGGCTTCCAGGCGGGGACGCCGCAACGCCTGTTCACCACCAGCGGCATCTCCAATCCCACCTTCGCCTACGACGTCTCCCCCGACGGGCAGCGCTTTCTGATCAACAGCCTGGAGGAAGACGCCTCCCAGCCCATCAACCTGGTGGTGAACTGGCGGGCGGGGCTCAAGAAATAGTTCCCAGTTTCTGGTTTCTAGTTTCTAGAGGATGGGATGGCGCTAGCGACAGGAAGCAAGCTCGGGCCCTACGAAATTCTCGGTCCAGCCGGCGCGGGCGGGATGGGCGAGGTCTACCGCGCGCGCGACACGCGGCTGGAGCGCACCGTCGCCATCAAGGTGCTGCCCGAGCAGTTCTCGCAGAACCCCGACCTGAAGCAGCGCTTCGAGCGCGAGGCGCGCGCCATCTCTTCCCTCAACCATCCCAACATCTGCACCCTCTACGACGTCGGCCACCAGGAGGGCGTGGACTACCTGGTGCTGGAGTACATCGAGGGTGAGTCGCTGGCCGAGCGGCTGCAGAAGGGTGCGCTGCCGGTCGAGCAAACCCTCAAGACCGGCTGCGAGATCGCCGAGGCGCTGGAGAAGGCGCACCGCCAAGGCATCGTCCACCGCGACCTGAAGCCCGGCAACGTGATGCTGACCAAGTCGGGGGCGAAGCTCCTGGACTTTGGGCTGGCCAAGCCGCAGACGCCGCTGGCGGTGAGCGCCAGCTCCTCGGCGGTGGTCACGCAGACCAAGCCGGTGAGTCCCATCACCGCGCAGGGTCACATCGTGGGAACGTTCCAGTACATGTCGCCGGAGCAAGTGGAAGGGAAAGAAGCAGACGCGCGCAGCGACATCTTCGCGCTGGGAGCGGTGCTCTACGAGATGGCGACGGGAAAGCGGGCGTTCGAGGGCAAGAGCACGATCTCGGTGGCCAGCGCCATCCTGGAGCGGGAACCGGAACCCATCTCGAAGCTGCAGCCCCTGACCCCGCCGGCGCTGGAGCAGGTGGTGAAGGGCTGCCTGGCCAAGGACCCGGAGGAGCGCTTCCAGACGGCCCACGACGTCAAGCTGCAACTGAAGTGGATCGCGGAGGGCGGCTCGTCGGCGGTAGGAGTGGCGGCGCCGCTGGCCGCGCGGCGCAAACGTCGCGAGTGGGTGGCGTGGGCGCTGGTAGCGCTGCTGGCGCTGGCGGCAGGATGGGCGGGTTGGCGGATGTTGCGCAGTGGCGCCGGCAGCCGGGTGACGCGGCTCACCGTGGCACTGCCGCGCGGCACCTCGCTCCTCGGCCCGGAAACGATTCCCATGGCGGTGTCGCCCGACGGCTCGGCGGTGGTCTACTCTGCCGCCGGGGAGGACAAGAAGCTCAAGCTCTTCCTGCGCCGGCTGGAGAGCTTCGAAGCCACCCCCATCCCCGGCACCGAGGGAGGACAGGCGCCGTTCTTCTCCCCCGACGGGCAGTGGCTGGGATTCTTCTCCGACGACGACAGGCTGAAGAAGGTCTCGCTGGCCGGGGGCAGTGCGGTGGTGCTCAGCGACGCGGTCTTCCCCGGGGGCGGCGCGTGGGCGCCGGACGGGACCATCTATTTCGAGAAGAGCTTCTTCGGAGGCCTGTATGCGGTGCCGGCAGGCGGCGGCGCGGCCCGGCAGGTGACCACCCCGGGCACGAAGAAGGATGATCGCGCCCACCTGTGGCCGGACGTGCTGCCGGGCGGGAAGGCGCTGATCTTCACGGTATGGACGGGCGGGTCGTTCGACGATGCCCGCATCGAGGGTCTGTGGCTGAAGACGGGCGAGCGCAAGCTGCTGGTGCAGGGCGGCACCTGCGCCCGCTACGTGCCCGCCACAGGACAGTTGATCTATGCCCACGGAGGAACGCTGTTCGCGGTCCCGTTCGACTCGGACAAGATGGAGGTCAAGGGACCGCCGGTGCCGGTGGTGGAAGGGGTGCAGACGGGCGCGGCCAACGGGGACGCCCACTACTCTTTTTCGGCCAAGGGGGTACTGGCTTTCGAGCCCGGGAGCTTCACCCCGGTGCAGCGCAACCTGATGTGGATGGACCGCACGGGCAAGATGGAGAAGGACACCGACGAGGTGCGGCC
>DATIWW010000149.1:0-5051 GCA_035519175.1 Terriglobales bacterium | reverse complement strand
ACCTTCCTGAGCATGGAGATGAAGCGTTCGGCGGCGGCAGCGCAGGGGCTGGCACGGGCGCCGCAGGCGGGGGCGAAGCGCATGGCGCGGGCGCTGAGCGCGACGGCGGCGGCGCTGGTAGCGGCCATCGTGGTGGCAGCGTCGGTGCTGTTCTTCGCGCTGCCGCGGCTCTCGGCCGGCTACCTGCGCGCGCTCACCGAGCGCAACGTGCTGGTCAGCGGCTTCAGCGACGACGTCAACCTGGGCGAGATCGGCGAGATCAAGCAGTCGAGCACGGTGGTGATGCACATCCAGATCGAGGGCGACAGCACCGGCCTGTACGACCTGAAGTGGCGTGGGCTCTCGCTCTCCAGCTTCGACGGGCAGCGCTGGCACAACATCAGCAACGCGCCCACGGTGTGGAACTCCTCCAGCGGGCGCTTCGATCTGGCGCGCATGCGGCTGCAGAACGAGCGCGCCATGGGCCTGCTGCGGCCCGCGGGCGCGCAGCGCATCCTGCGCTATCGCGTGATCATGGAGCCCGTGGGCACCAACATCTTCTTCTTCGCTCCCATGGCCGACTCGCTGGCCGGCAAGTACCGCGAGATCTCCCTGGACGACGGGGGCGCGGTGCGCAACGAAGACCGCCGGCTGATCGACCTCTACAGCGCCAGCTCCAACCTGGCCCAGCCTTCCCCGGAGGCGCTGCGCCAGGCCTCGGGCACCTACCCGCCGCAGATCTCGAACGTCTACCTGCAATTGCCGCGGCTGGACCGGCGCGTCTCCGAGCTGGCGCGGCAGATCACCGCCAACGCCCCCACCGCCTACGACCAAGCCGTCGCCCTGGAGCTTTACCTGAAGACCCACTACGCCTACACCCTGGTGCTGCCCAGCGAGAGACATGCGGACCCGCTGGCCTACTTCCTCTTCGAGCGCAAGCGCGGCCACTGCGAGTATTTCGCCTCGGCCATGGCGGTGATGCTGCGCACGCTGGGCATCCCGTCGCGGGTGGTGAACGGCTTCCGCGGCGGCGAGTTCAACGACGTCACCGGCAGCTACATCATCCGCGGGCGCGACGCGCACTCCTGGGTGGAGGCCTACTTCCCCGGCCAGGGCTGGGTGAGCTTCGACCCTACGCCCCCCGATCCGGGCTACAGCCAGGGCCGGTGGGCGCGCATGATGCTCTACCTGGACGCGGCGGGCGAGTTCTGGCGGGAGTGGGTGATCAACTACGACTTCACCCACCAGGAAACCATGGCCTACGGCATGCTGGGGCGCAGCCGCCAGGGCCTGGACCGCGCGCGCCTGTGGCTGCGACAGAAGTATGACCAGTGGGTGAGCAAGGCGGAAGAGGTGCAGGCGAACGCGGCGCGCGAGCCACGGCGCTGGAGCGGAGTCGTGGTGGGCGTGGTGGCGGCGCTGCTGCTGGCCTTCAACGGGCGGCGGATGTGGCGGGCGCTGCGCCGGCAGCGCGTGGCGCGCGCCCCAGAAAAGGCGCCGCAGCAGGCGGCCAGCATCTGGTACCAACGCATGACGCGCACGGTGGGGCGGCGCGGCTTCCCCAAGTCGCCGGCGCAGACCCCGGAGGAGTACGTGGCGACCATCGCCGACCCGCGCCTGCGGGAGCCGGTCGAGCGCTTCACCGGGCACTACGAGCGCGCCCGCTTCGGGGAGTCGGCCGAGGACGCCAAGCTCCTGCCGGAGATCTACGAAGAAATCAGCAACAAGAATTAACCGCCGAGTACGCCGAGGGTGCCGAGAATTCTATTTCCTCCAGCGGGCGCAGGCTAGCCCTGCGCCGCTGGGGCATGGCGGCTCTCCGGCGCCGATCCCAGGAACGGCAACGCACCCAGCAGCAGGCCTACCCCCGGCAGGACGGCCCAGGCCAGCAGCATGACCAGCCAGGCCACCAGCATCCAGCCCAGGGGATGGTGACGCTCGAAGACGAGCGCGACAAAGAACAAAGTGGTGAACAGGATGGTCATGGCCAGGGAGGGCAGCAGGGCCGCTTGCAGGCGCTCGCGCACCGCGCCTCCGGCGCGGCGCGACCACCAGCCCGCCAGCGCGCCCACCAGGATGAGCGCGCCGAACCAGGGGATGTAGAAGGCGACTCCCATGGCGGGAGCGAGCCAGATGAACCGCGGCTGCAGGCCGGCGCGGATCATCATCGCCAGAAGCGAGAAGCAGAAGAAGCACGCGAACAGTCCGGGGAGCCACAGGGCGCGGACACGCTGGTTCATGGAATCCTCCTTGCTGGATTGCAGATCGTGGCGGAGGCGCTTCCAGTCGCGCACCTGGGCCAGGGTGGAATGCACCGCCTGGCGGGCGGGTTCGCCGGCCTCCTCCCGGTCGCGATAGTCGTCTTCGAAATGGGCGGCCAGCTCGGCGATGACTTCGGCTTCGCCCTCAGGCGAGAGGCGAAGCGGGCCCAGGCGGGCGCGCAGGAGAGCGTGCCAATCAGGCATCGGCCACCCCCGCCAGGCGGTCGAGCGCCTGGAAGAACGCGCCCCACTGGCGGCGCAGGGGAGCGAGCTTCTTCTTCCCTTCCGGGGCCAGGCGGTAGTAGCGACGCTTGCGCCCGCCCACCTCTTCCCAGTAGCCCTTCACCCAGCCGCGCTTCTCCATGCGGTAGAGCAAGGGGTAGAGGGAAGCGACGTCGAAGCGCAGCACGCCTTGGGTCTCGCTCTCGATGCGGCGGGCAATCTCGTAGCCGTGCAGGGGGCCGCGGGCCAGCAAGGCCAGGATGGCCAGCTCGGCGCTGCCCCGCTTGATGTTGGCGGGCACCGTGGGCATATGGACTCCTATATATTGGCTTCTTATATATTGACGCGGGCGCGATGTCAAGCGCTTTCTGCGCTTTCCTGCCCGGCGGGCGGGTGGCGGGCGGATGGTAGAATCAAGAGAATCGCATGCCGGAAAAGGAATCAACCGCAGGACTGCTGGAGCCCGAGACTCGCAGGAGCACCCGCACCAAGGTGGGCTTCGTCAGCCTGGGCTGTCCCAAGAACCTGGTGGACAGCGAGGTGATGATGGGCCTGCTGAACCAGGCGGGAGCCGAGATCACCGCGCGCGCCGAGGATGCGGACGTGCTCGTGGTCAACACCTGCTCCTTCATCGAGAGCGCGCAGCAGGAGTCGGTGAACGCCATCCTGGAGATGGCGCGGCACAAGAAGGCGGGCCGGGCCAAGAAGCTCATCGTGGCGGGGTGCCTGGTGGAGCGCTACCGCCGGCAGATCCAGCAGGACATCCCGGAAGTGGACGCGGTGGTGGGCACCGGCGAACTGGAGCAGATCCTGGCCGCCGCTGGGATCGAGGCACAGCCGAGGGCGGCTGTGCCACACACTCCCTTCACCATCCTGCAGGCGCGGCCGGAGGGCGCAGCGCGCGCCGGGAAGGGCCGCTTCTCGCGCGCCGAGTGGGAAGGTGCTGCCGATTCCCTGCCCCAGTACCTCTACGACGAAACCACGCCGCGGCTGCTGGCTACGCCCGGGCATTCGGCCTACATCAAGATCGCGGAGGGCTGCGATCATCCTTGCACCTTCTGCATCATCCCGCAGTTGCGGGGCCAGTTCCGCTCGCGGCGCTTCGAATCGGTGGTGGCGGAGGCGGAGCGGCTGGCGCGCGCGGGCGCGCGCGAGATCACCCTCATCGGGCAGGATACCACCTGCTACGGCGAGGACCTGGGGCTGGAGGACGGCCTGGCGCGGCTGCTGGAGCGGCTGGCGGGGATCGAGGAGTTGCGCTGGGTCCGCTTCCTCTACGCCTATCCCAACAAGATCACGGGGCGGCTGCTGGAAGCGATGGCGCGCCACGACAAGATCTGCTCCTACCTGGACGTGCCCCTGCAGCACGCGTCGGCGGCGGTGCTCAAGCGCATGCAGCGGGGCGGCGGAGCGGAGATCTTCCTGCGGTCGATCGAGAAGATGCGGCGCGCGGTGCCCGGGCTGGCCCTGCGCACGACCTTCATCGTGGGCTTCCCCGGCGAGACGGAGCGCGACTTCGAGGAACTGTGCGAGTTCGTGGGCGCCGCCGAGTTCGACTGGCTGGGCAGCTTCGGCTACTCCGATGAAGAGGGCGCGGCCGCCCATGCGCTGGGCAAGAAGCTGCCGCGGGCAGAGATCGAGCGCCGGCGCAAGCACCTGATGAAAGTGCAGCAGGCCATCAGCCGCAGAAAGAAGCAGGCGCTGGTGGGGCGCGAGTTCGAGCTGCTGCTGGAGGGCGAGTCGGAGGAGAGCGAGTGGTTGTGGGAGGGCCGCACCCCGATGCACGCGCCCGAGATCGACGGCAAGGTGTACGTCAACGACCTGGGGCGGCACGCGCAGGCGCGGGCGGGAGAGTTCTACCGCTGCGTCGTCACGGCAGCGCACGATTACGATCTGGTCGCACAACTTCAATAAGCCACGGATTCACACAGATGTTCACGGATCAAGAACGAATCCAATGAATCCAATCCGTGTTGATCCGTGCAAATCCGTGGCAGCTTGCTAAGTCATGAGCCGAAAGCGAACTCGCAGCTTGCGTTGTCCTATCTGCCGCAAGATCGTGCTGCGCGGAGAGGCGGAGTTCCCTTTTTGCAGCCAGCGCTGCCGGCTGCTCGACCTGGGCAAGTGGGCCAGCGGCGGTTACGTGGTCTCGACTCCCGTCAGCAATCCGGACGCGCTGGGTGTGGCCGAGGCCTCGCCCCACGCCGACATCCCCGCCGGAAAGGACTCTACCCATCATGGGCGCTCCCGGAACTGAGCCGGCGGGCACGCCGGAGGAATTCGACCGGCCGCAGCGCAGCACCTGGGCGTGGCTGCTGGCCACCTTCTTCGGAGCGGGCTTCCTGCGCCCCGGCTCCGGTACCTGGACGTCGGCGCTGACCGTGCTGCTGTGGACGCTGGCGGCCGGCCGCCTCCCGGAGGACGCGCGCTGGTTCGCCGCCGCTGCGGCGGGAGCGCTGCTGATGGCCATCGGCATCCCGGTGGCGGGGGTGGTGGAGCGGGAGAGCGGCAAGAGCGACCCCGGCTTCGTCACCATCGACGAAGCCGCGGGGCAGATGTTCGCGCTCATCGCCGTGCCCCTGCGTTGGA
>DATIWW010000148.1:0-2223 GCA_035519175.1 Terriglobales bacterium | reverse complement strand
CAGCATCTTTTCCCCCATTCAATTCAACCTCACATCCGCTTCCGCTGCACCTTCGGTCCCGATGAACCCATCGGGATCTACGACTATCGTCACCCTGCGCGGCTACTATTTCTCGGGCAACCGCCCCGAATCGGGCTTCGCCCTGGCCGACATCGCCGTGCCGCGCACCAATTCCCTGGTCAACCTGACGCAGTTGACCCTCGAAGCCTGGGTGAAACGCGTCAATGCCACCCGCAATGAGACCGTGGTGTGCAACGACCACGTCTGGTCGTACTGCCTGGGCTTCCAGGGCGGGCAGGTGGTCTTCACCACCGCCGGGGCAGCCTCGCAGGTGCTGAGCAGCGGCACGGTGGGCGCCAACGTCTGGACCCATATCGCCGCCACCTACGCCAACGGGGTCAGCCAGATCTACATCAACGGCGTGCTGGATACCAGCGCCTCCAACCCGTGGGGCATCGGCACCTCCATCACCGGCAGCTTCGGCATCGGCGCCGACCTGGCCAGCGACTACTCGCAAAATTATTTCCAGGGCTGGATCGACACCGTGCGTATCTGGTCGATTGCCCGCAGCGGCAACGACATCCGCGCCGGCATGTTCCTGGAGCTGGCCCCCAATGGCACGTCGGCCGGGCTGGTATCGGAGTGGCGGCTGGACGGCAGCGCCGCCGACTACACTACCAACAATAACAACGGCACGGCAGCGGCTGGAACCCTGCCGGTGACCGACGGCGCCATCCCGCACGACCTGACCATCCCCCAGGTGAGCGCCGCGCCCACGCTGGACGGCTCGTGCGGCCCGACCACCGAGTACAACGGCGCGGTGCAGGTGGTGGACTCGTCCTCCAACCCGCCGGGCACCTACGTCTACATGCTGCGCACCGCCACCGACCTGTGGATCTGTTTCGCCGAGCTGACCGTGCCGCCGCCGGCCTGGACCGGCGACAACTGGGCTGCGGTGTACCTCGATCCCAACTACACTCGCGACAGCGTGGCCCAATCCAGCCAGCTTTCGCTCGAGATGCACCGCGACGGCAGCAGGCTCACGCGCTCCGGCGATGGCGCCGGGGGCTTCGCCGCCACTACTGCCTACGACACGGAGTGGGACGGCAGGTTCTTATCCTTTAATGACGGCATTCTTACCCACAATTCGGCCGAGTTCCGCATCAGCAACGCCCTGCTCAACGCCTCCGCCTGGTCCGACGTCATCGGGCTGGCGCTGGCCCAGGAGTCGATCAGCGCGGCGGGCGACAACCGCCTGTGGCCGGCCCTGGCAACCGACGCCAGCCCCGCCACCTGGAGCGCGGTGCTGCTGGCGGGCACCGGCACGGCGCGCACCTTCAGCGGGCACGTCCAGTACAAATCGCAGGGCGGCAGCGTCACCACCGGCATCCCCGGCGTCACCGTGCAGCTCATCGGCACGGCGCTCAACAACACCCAGTCCATCGTGGCGACCGCGGTCAGCGGGGGCGACGGCTCGTTCAGCCTGACCGCCAGCGACAGTTACACCTATCACCGCCTGGCGCTCGACCCCAACACGGCGCCGCAAGGCATGATGCCCTATTCCGCGACCGGCCCCTCGCCCGCCGTTTCGCTGAGCTCGATGGTCCTCACCTACAATGCGGCCGGCAGCGGCACGTACAGCGGCAGCGTCTTCACCCTCACCGACACCCGCCCAACGCCCATCGACCAGTCCAACGCGCCCTATTTCCTGATCATCGCTCCGCAAGCCACCATTGCGGCGGGGGCGCTGACCAATTTTGTCAACTATAAGACCCGCCTCGGCTTCCAGGTGGAGCTGGAGAGCGTGGAATTCGCCATCGCCAACTACAGCGGCGGCAATACCATGGAGCACATCCGCTCCCTGGAGATCGCCCGCCATACCACCTACGGCAGCCGCTTCGGTTACGTGATGCTGGTGGGCAGCGACAGCACCATCCCGTTTGGCCGCCTGGACGCCGGGGCGCCCTCGAAAACCGACTGCCTCAGCAACCCCGGCTGGCCCTCCGACTGGGTCTACGCTGACCTGACCAGCAACTGGGACACCAACGGCGACCACTGCTACGGCGACGGCATGTTCGGCGATGCATCGGCCCAGGCCAAGAACGGCTTCACCCCCGACAGCGCCAACGTCTTCAACCTGACCGTGGCGGTGGGCCGCATCCCCATCGACGACCCGTCCACGGTGAAGAAAGCCCTGGCGAACAGCATGGCTTTCGAAGAATC
>DATIWW010000147.1:0-6158 GCA_035519175.1 Terriglobales bacterium | reverse complement strand
GATCGCGGGCCTCAAGGCCCGCGCCTCCACCGAGAATCGCCACGCTAGTCTGGGGCTTGCGCTGGCCAGCGGCGGGGTATCAGGGCACGCCTTCAGGCGTGCCGCATCGCGGCCTCAAGAGAAAACGGGCTTTAGCCCCTGGGGTACATCCGGAATCCCTCAGCGGCTAAAGCCGGGATTTTCCTGGATCAGGACGGCGCGGCCGAGGCCGCGCCCCTTCAAAGCGGATTCAGGGGCGGGTGGCCCACTCAAGCCCGGGGTTGGCTTGGGTGGGGATTTTCGCAGGTCAGCGCATTCCCCCGCGCAGGACGATTCGACTCCGCTCCGGGCAGGCTGTGAGAGGGGCACGCGGCGGGGCACCTTGCCTGGACTACCACGGGCCGTTCGCGCGCTCAGGATGACAATTCACAAAGGGTGGACTGGGAGAACCGATCTATCCGTCCTAGCTACCAGCTACTAGCTACCGCTTCGGGGTCGGCGCAGGCGTTCAAGTCGAAGCGCTTCTCGGCGGGGGTGGGGCCGAGCAGGTGCCAGGCGTCGCGGTACTGCTCGAAGCGTCCGCGGCTGTCGGGGCGATGCGGGTAGACCCAGAAGCTGCGCCGGCGGGTGAGGGCGCCGACGGGGACGACGTACCAGGCTTCCTCGGGAACCACGTAGCCGACGACGAAGTCCAGTTCCCGGGCGCGGTAAGGGACCTTGCCCAGAGGCGCGCCGTGCTGGGTGGCGAGGCGGTAGGTGGAGCCGGAGAGGTGCCAGGCGGACTTGATCTGGACGCGGGAGAGGCGGCCGCCGGCGTCGACGAAGAAGTCGTAGCGGGCGGAGTCGCCGTAGACGCGGGCGACGCGCAGGCCGAGAGCGAGCGCTTTGGTCATGAACTGGAGTTCGGCCCATTCGCCTTTGAGCTTGGCGAGGGCGCGGCGGGAGGGGATCATGGGGAAAACCTTTCCGGAAACATTATAGCAGAGCTAAGCTCAACGTGTAATGAATAATCGGAAGATATACAAGAACGGCTCTGAGCTCTGCCCGGGTTCGGGGAGCACCTAGTCCAGCCCGACTGCGCGGAGCCTGCAAGCTCGGACGGCGGGGCTGCTTCGCGCGCTCTTCGCGCGCTCTTCGCGCGCTCCTCCTCTCCGCCGAGCCTTGAGCCCGGCCTCCGGTGATGTAAAATCCCCCCTTTGCCGGAGGCCCCGTGGACCAGAGCCAGCGCTTCCATCCGCCCGAGCACTTCCGCTTGAAGGCCGCGGTCCGCTCCCTGGAAGAGTACGAGAAGCTCTACGCCGCCGCCGCCCAGGACCCGGAGAAGTTCTGGGGCGAGCGCGCGCGCGAACTGCACTGGTTCCAGCCCTGGTCGAAGGTGCTGGACTGGTCGAACCCTCCCTTCGCGCAGTGGTTCGTGGGGGGCACGACCAACGTCTGCTACAACTGCGTGGACCGTCACCTGGCAGGGTGGCGGCGCAACAAGGCGGCGCTCATCTGGGAGGGCGAGAACTTCGAGCAGCGCATCCTGACCTACCAGGAACTGCACCGGCAGGTCTCGAAATTGGGCAACGCGCTCAAGAAGCTGGGAGTGAAGAAGGGCAGCCGCGCCATCCTCTACATGCCCATGATCCCGGAGGCGGCGGTGGCCATGCTGGCGTGCGCGCGGCTGGGGGTGACGCACTCGGTGGTCTTCGGGGGCTTCTCGGCGGAGGCGCTGAAGACGCGCATCCAGGACCTGGAAGCGGAGGTGGTGCTCACCGCCGACGGCGGGCTGCGGCGCGGCCGCGAGGTGCTGCTCAAGCAGCACGTGGACGACGCGCTGCAAGAGTGTCCCACGGTCAAGAACGTCATCGTCTACAAGCGGCTGAGCCTGCACACGCAGATGCAGGAGGGCCGGGACCACTGGTGGGAGGACGTCACCACCGGCGTCTCCGAGGTGTGTCCCGCCGAGGAGCTGGACGCCGAGCACCCGCTGTTCGTGCTCTACACCTCGGGGACGACGGGCAAGCCCAAGGGGGTGGTGCACTCCACCGGCGGGTATCTCACCCAGGTGCTGGCCACGCTGGGCTGGGTCTTCGACCTCAAGGAAGAGGACACCTACTGGTGCACCGCCGACATCGGGTGGGTGACCGGGCACAGCTACGTGGTTTACGGGCCGCTGGCCGCGGGCGCGACCACGCTGATGTACGAAGGCGCGCCCGACTGGCCCAAGCCCGACCGCTTCTGGCGCATCATCGAGAAGTATCGGGTCACGATCTTCTACACCTCGCCCACGGCCATCCGCAGCTTCGTGCGCCAGGGCGAGAGCTGGCCCAACGGCCGCGACCTCTCTTCCCTGCGGCTGCTGGGGACGGTGGGGGAGCCCATCAATCCCGCCGCCTGGCACTGGTACCACAAGGTGATCGGCAAGGAGCGCTGCCCCATCGTGGACACCTGGTGGCAGACGGAGACGGGGTGCATCCTGATCTCGCCCATGCCGGGGGCGACGCCCACCAAGCCGGGCTCGGCGACGCGCCCGCTGCCCGGGGTGGCCGCCGACGTGATCGACGAGGCGGGCGAGCCGGTGAAGGTGGGCAAGGGCTTCCTGGTCATCACCCGGCCCTGGCCGGCCATGCTGCGCACCATCCACAAGGACCCGGAGCGCTTCAAGCAGAACTACTGGGCGCGGGTCACGGGCAAGTACTTCACCGGGGACGCGGCCACGCGCGACGAGGACGGCTACATCTGGGTGCTGGGGCGGGTGGACGACGTGATCAACGTGGCCGGGCACCGGCTGAGCACCATGGAGGTGGAGTCGGCGCTGGTGCACCACGCAGCGGTGGCGGAGGCGGCCGCTATCGGCGCGCCCCACGAGCTGAAGGGAGAAGGTCTGCACGCCTTCGTCACCCTGAAGCAGGAGGTGAAGGCGACGCCGGCCCTGGCGGAGGAGTTGCGCGACTGGGTGGCCAAGGAGATCGGGGGGCTGGCGCGCCCGGAGCGCATCTACTTCGTGCAGGGGCTGCCCAAGACGCGCAGCGGGAAGATCATGCGGCGGCTGCTGCGCGAGATCGTCGCCACCAAGTCGGTGAAGGGCGACACCACCACGCTCGAGGACTACGGCGTCATCCTGCAGCTCAGCCAGCAGGGCAAAGAAGAAGAGGAGTTGCTGAAAGACAAGAAGTAGGTTCAGTGGACGCGCGCAGCACCGCGCAGAAAGGTAACCATGTCCTCACGCCGCTTCCCCGTCGCTCTCGTGTTCGTACTCCTTGCAGCGTCCACCCTCTTCGCCGCCCCACCGGAGAGATTCCAGATCAAGGCGGGCACGGCCCTCACCGGCAGCGAGGAGTACGAGATCGTAGCCACCCAAGGCGGCTTCCGCGTCACCGGCAAGAGCACGCTGCAGCGTCCCGGCGGGGAGATGACGCTCACCGAGCAGACCAACGTTTCCGCCGACTGGGAGTTCATGCGCTACACCTTGACCGTGGAGAGCGCCGGCGGCCCGCCGCAGAGTATCGAAGCCTGGGTGGAAAAGGGCCAGGTACAGATGAAGGCGGGCGCGGGCGGGCAGTTCCAGAGCGGGCAGGCGGAACTCAAGCCGCACACGGTGGTGCTCGACAACCTGGTGACGGCGCACTTCCAGGTGCTGCTCGACAGCCTGGGGACGAAGCCGCCCGCCAGCGCAACCCTGTGGCTGCTGGTGCCGCAGCGCCTGGCCGCGCTGCCCGGCGCTTTCACCGCTGAAGGAGATGAGGAGGGCACGCTCGACGGCAAGCCCGTTCACCTGCGCAAGTACATGCTGGTGCTGGGGAGCGTGACCGAGTACTTCTGGGCGGAGGCCGGCGGCAACCGCCTGATGCGGGTCTCCGTGCCGGCCCAGCAGGTGGAGATCACGCGCGCGGGCTTTGTGCCCGCGCCGGCTGCCCCGGCTGCGCCCTCGGGCCCCGCCGCTTTCAGCGAGCGCGACCTCACCTTCCCCAGCGCCGGGCTGCAGTTTCCCGCCACGCTCTGCCTGCCCGCCAAGCTCAGCGGCAAGGTGCCGCTGCTCGTGCTGGTGCAGGGCTCGGGGCCGCACGACCGCGACGAAACCATCGGCGGCAACAAGCCCTTCCGCGACCTGGCCCGCGGCCTGGCCGCGCAGGGCATCGCCACCCTGCGCTACGACAAGCGCACCTTCGCCTTCCCCGCCTCCATCGACGCCAAGAACATCACCGCGAAGGAGGAGGTGCTGGACGACGCGGTGGCGGCGCTGAACTTCGCCCGCGGCCTGCCCGAGGTGGACGCCGGCGCCACCTTTGTGCTGGGCCACAGCCTGGGAGCGTCGCTAGCGCCCTTCATCGCCGAGCGCGTGCCCGGGATCCGCGGCCAGATCCTGATGGCGGCGGCCGCGCGTCCCCTGGACGAACTCATCCTCGAGCAGATCGCGCATCAGATGAAGCTGGCGGGCAAGTCCGACGAGGCCATCCAGAAAGAGGTCAGCGACCTGCGCATCGCCTTCGCGCGCGTGCGCTCCGGCGAGGCGCCCAACGACGAGATCGTCTTCCACGCTCCCGCCATCTACTGGCGCGATCTCTTTTTCCACGACACCGGCAAGGCGCTGGCCGCCACCACCGTGCCGGCGCTCATCCTGCAAGGCGGCAAGGACGTGCAGGTCAGCAAGAAGGACTACGACCTGCTGCAGCAGGCGGTGGCCGGGCTGCCCGCCGAGCTGCACCAGGAGCAGTTCTTCCCCAACCTGAACCACCTGTTCATGGCGGTGGCGGGCGAGTCCACGGGGGCGGAGTACGGCCAGCCCGGGCAGGTCGCTCCCGAGGTCATCCAGGTCATCGCGGCGTGGGTGAAGGCGCATCCGGCGCCGCCGCCCCCGCCGGCCGCCGCTCCTCGCCCATAGGGGCCGTACCAAAAGCCTTGGGTCGATCTTCGTTCCCGCAAAAATAAACTGCGCAGTTTCTGGAAACTGCGCAGTTCAGGCTGTCCGCTTTATCTCTTTTTCCTGTTCCTTGGCTGCGGCGTCAGTTTCCGAGGAATCGAATCGTGAAGATCAACACCGCGGAATCCACGCACCTGGACGACACCCTGACATTCAGCCTTATCGTCATCGGTTTCTTATAGAGCTGGTTGATCGCGTGATCGGGCAGCCCTAAGCCTGCAAAAAAGGAGCGCGAAAATCCGGTTGTGTTCGCGCGGGAATAACTCTGCGTCTGAAACTCAAAAGCTCCGGACGCCAGCATTTTATTCGTAGAGTAGGTTCCGACCCCGCCCGTGGTAAATGATCCGTTGAACGGGAGGCCCGTGGTGGGGTCGATCAGCGAAGGATCGTTGAGTGCCTCGCTCTCGATCGTGACAGACGGGGCATACGAGATGCGGCATTGCGTGGACGCTGCGTCCGTATTGATCAGATCGAAGGAGATGGTGTGGTTGGCTATAGCGTAGATGATGTTATCTGCGGATTTGCCGGGGATCGTGATCCTGGCGACGTCGCTAAAAGTTGTCGCAGGGACTGGAACACTCGGATCAGGGACCGTAATGCAGTGATCGTCCGGTCCAAGCGGGCCAATGTCTGCCGGGTCACATGTAGGATCGATCAAGACTGCCCCGCTCGCCGCGATGCCAAGAAACTTTGCATTTCTACCAAAGGAATCAGGTTCACCGACATCGGCCGCAGTAACAGCCGCCGGGCTGACGTTGGCGTTCGGCCCCGGACCATTCTGACGTTCCTGCCTGAGGGCATCTCGGTGCGCCTTAATCTCGGCCTTATGATCCGACCGGTCCTGGGCAAAAGCGATCGGCACCATGGTGAGCATCGCCAAACAAGAAACAAGTAGCGCCTTCATTTGTTCCCTCCTCAATATTTCAGCTAGACGAGCGTCCCTGAAGACCAAGCTGCTCGGCCAGCTCATCCACCGCCGAAGCCCGGCTGTCTGGAATCGTCGCTTCAAGTGGCATCCGAGAGGAACCCGCAAATCTGGAGGAGAAAGGCTAAACCAAATAGGTCATGAGTGCAACCAGGAAGGAAGCGTGGAAAACCAGGGAAAACTAGGGACAGACGGAACGTTCCCCCGCTTATCCTGCAAGAAAGTCCGCTGATGCTGTGGTTGGCGCGCAGTAGCAGTGCTCCTGCTGTTTGGCGTCGCGCCCCGGCCCAGCGTGGGCTACACTCTTGGGTTCACGCTTCGATCAGGGAGAAGCCATGGCACGAGTGA
>DATIWW010000146.1:0-3995 GCA_035519175.1 Terriglobales bacterium | reverse complement strand
GACCGCCAGCTCGCGCACGGTCTGGGTCGCACTCATGCTCATGGATTTCTTCTCCTTGTCGCTCATGTGGGATCTCTGGTCAGAGACTTCAGCGCTGCCCGCCACACCGACCAGCGCTTCCAACTCGGCCAGCAGCTTCTTGGCCTGGTGGTGCTCCTGGATGAGGACTCCGGCGGGCCTGTGTGCCATGGTCTTCGCTCCTGACGTAGGTCATTGTGCCGGCCGCAGGCGGGCCCGGCCATGACTTATGTCACAGGCTGTACCTAACTGATATGAAAGAAGATAGGACCCTGCCTACTCGGCGCTCTCCAGTTCGTCCTGGAGGGCCTTCAGGTCGGTGACGACCACCGTCTTGCCGTCCATCTTGATGGCACCCTCGGCCTGGAAGCGGCTGAGATTGCGCGAGACCAGCTCGCGCACGGTGCCGATCTGTGCCGCCAGTTCCTGGTTGTTGGGCAGCGTGAACTCCAGGCCCTGCGGGGTCTTCTTGCCCTGGTGCTCGGCCAGGCGCACCAGTTGCGCCGCCAGGCGGTGGCGCACGGTGGTGAAGGAAAGTTCTTCGATGATCCCCACCAGGCGGCGCAGGCGCGCCCCCACCACGCGCAGCACCTTCAGCGCCACCTCGGGATGCTCCAAGCAGAGCGCCTGGAAGTCCTTCTTGCTGACAAACAGCATCGTCGAGTCCTCCACCGCCATGGTGGAAGCTGGGTAGGCCCCGCCATCGAAGACCGGCAGCTCGGCCACGGAGCCGCCCGTGCGTTCCACGCCCAGCACCTGCTCGCGCCCTCCGGCCGAACTCTTGAAGATGCGGATGGCGCCGCTCTCCACCACCCACAGGCCGGTGCAGGGCTCGCCCTCGGAGAAGATCGTCTCGCCCGCCTGGAACTTGCGGGGCACGGCGCGGGCCGCGAGGAAGGCGACTTCCTCGGGCGCCAGCCCGGTGAAGATGGGCACCTTCTCCAGGATCGCCTGGTGGCTGTTCTTGGCGGCAGGCATGGTGCAGTTCGGCGCTAGGCCGTCCCCTTGACGATGGCTTGGAATCGCGGGCGCATGCGCAGCGAATCCATGGCAGGATCGTTGCCGATCCACTCCCGGTAGCCAAAGCCGTAGCGCACCGCGCGCTCAAGCAAATCGAGGGCTTCGTCTACATTTCCCGCGAAGGCGTGGGTGCAGGCGACGTTGTACAGGACAGCGGGCTCCTCGGGATCGATGGCCAGGGCGCGTGCCGCCCAGGCCAGACCCTTTTCCCGCTCTCCCAGCCGGCACAGCGCCTGCGAGCCCAGGTAGAGGGCGCGCTCGTCGTCGGGCTGAAGTTGCAGATGCTTCTCCGCTGCTTCCGCGCAGCGGCGGTAGGCGTTGGTGGCGTCGGACCAGCGCCGCAGGCCGTCGCAGCACAGGGCCAGCAGGTTGGGGGACTGGTAGTCCTCTGGGCGAACACTGCAGGCCTGCTCGAAGAGGCGTGCGGCTTCCGCGAGCTTGCCTTGCGCGAAACAGGCGCGCCCGTACATGTAGAAAGCCTCGAACAAGGTGGGGTCGAGGCTGAGGGCGGTCTCGAACTCCCGGCTGGCGGCCTCGAACTGCTGGTCGAGCGAGGCGGCCAGGCCGCGGGCCACGTGGGCTTCGGCCAATTCGGGCTCCAGTTCCAGAGCGCGCCGGCTCTCTTCCTCCGCCTGGCGCAGGTTGGCGCCCGTGGGCTCCCAGAAGATGTAGAGACAGGAACAGGCATCGGCCACGCCGGCATGGGCGCGCGCATAGCCGGGATCGATCTCGATGGCGCGCGTGAACATCTGGCGCGCCTGCTCCAGGGACTTGCGCCGCACCTGGTGGAAGGACTGCCGGCCTCGGAGATAGTAATCGTAGGCCCGCACGTCCGCCGTCGGCGGCTTCTGGATGGCCTTCTTCTCGCGCTCGCTCAGCACCACTTGCAGCGCCTGGGCGATGTTCTGCGCGATCTCGTCCTGGATGGCGAAGACGTCCTCGAGCTGGCGATCATAGCGCTGCGCCCACACCGAGTGGCCCGTGCCCGTCTCCACCAACTGGGCAGTGATCCGCAGCCGGTTCCCGGAGCGCCGCAGGCTGCCCTCGAGCACGTAGGCGGCCCCCAACTGCTGTCCTACCTGCACTGCCGGGATCTGCTTGTCGCGAAACGCCAGCACCGCCGAGCGGGGGAAGACGCGCAGGCTCTTGATCTTGAGCAGTTCCGTGGTGACGTCCTCGGTCATGCCGTCGCGAAAATACTCGTCTTCCTGGGCGCCGCCCAGACTCTCGAAGTACATGACCGCCACCGACTTCTCCGCCGGGGCCGCGGCGCGGGCCGTCGAGTCGTGCGCGGCTGCGCTCTTGCCCGACTCCAAGTCGCGCTTCAGCCGCCGCAGGTCGGTGCGCACCTCGGCTGCCGACTGGTAGCGCAGCTCGCGCTGCTTCTCCAGGGCCTTGTGGATGATGCGCTCCAGTTCGAGCGGAAGGTCCGGATTGAGGCGGGCGGGAGAGGTGGGCTGCTTGTGCAGGATGCCGTCGAAGATCACCGCCGACGTCGTGCCCCCGAAGGGCAGGACTCCGGTAGCCATCTCGTAGAGCACCGCGCCCAGGGAGAAGAGGTCGGTGCGCGCGTCCAGCGACTCGCCGCGCGCCTGCTCCGGCGACATGTAGGCGACCGTCCCCAGGGCCGTACCCGGGCTGGTCAGGCGCGGGTCCGCCGGCCCCACCGTCTCCATGGTCGACACCCCCACCATCTCGCCGACGTGCCGCTTGATCTCCTGCAGCTTGGCCAGGCCGAAGTCCAGCACCTTGGCCTCGGCGCGCTGGGTGATGAAGACGTTGGCCGGCTTGATGTCGCGGTGGACGATGTTCTTGCGGTGAGCGGCGTCCAGGGCATCGCTGATCTCGATGCCCCATTGCAACAGCTGCTCCAGCCCGACCGGGCCCCGGGCGATGCGCTGGTGCAACGGCTCTCCCTCCAGCAACTCCATGCCGATGAAGTGCTGCCCATCGCCCTCGTTGATCTCGTAGATGGTGCAAATGTGGGGGTGGTTGAGGGAGGAGGCGGTGCTGGCCTCGCGCTGGAAGCGCTCCAGGGCCAGGGAATCGCCGGCCAAGTCGGGCGGCAGGAACTTCAAGGCGACCCGGCGGCCCAGCTTGGTGTCTTCCGCCTCGTACACCAGGCCCATGCCACCGCTGCCCAGCTTGCTCAAGATCCGATAGTGGGAAATGGTTTGCCCGATCACTGGGTGGGGAGGCCCTCTGGAGTCGGAATCATATGGGCGCGTGCGCGCCAAGTCAATGCAGCGCCCGGGTGGTTGACGGCGTCCTCAAGCCTTGGAGGTCAGCCGACCCGCAGGCCGAGGATCAGCAGGATACCGAAGGCGATGGCATACGCCAGCTCGCTCTTCCCCAGGCGATGGACCTGCAGGGGAGCCGGCGCACCCAGGAACCAGGCCACGCCGCGCAGCAAGACCGGTGCGAAGGCGAGGATCGCCCACCCCGGCAGAAGCGCGAAGCGCCAGGCGAGCGTCAGCAGAACGACGGTCGCGGCCTCGCTCAGCAGGAAGGCCCAGCCGCGCGCGAACTTCTCCACGCGACCGGCGGCGCGGGCGGCACGGATGCGAAGCTGGACGTAATGGATCTGGTTGGCGGCAAAGAGCCAGTTGGCTGCCCACAGCACCAGGGCGCGAGTACCCAGCTGGCCCGTGACCACGTAGTAGGCACCGGCTGCGGTCGAAGTCAACCCGATCGCCCCCACCAACTGGGAGACCATGCGCGTGTCGCGCCCCAGCTTACGCAGCGCCGCCTGGGTGCCGAAGGCCACGGCCGCCGCTGCGCCCAGCCACAGCAGTCCCCAAGCATGTTCCTTCCAGAAGAGGAGCAGAAGCGCCACCGCAGCCACCGAGGCATAGAAGCAGAGGAAGGAGATCACCCCCTGCCGCTCGGCCAGGCCCTGAGCGCGCTGGGGCGTGGTCTCGAGCAGGACCTCGGTTGGGACCCGCAAACAGAAGAGC
>DATIWW010000145.1:0-2210 GCA_035519175.1 Terriglobales bacterium | reverse complement strand
CTGGAGACGCGCTCCCGCGTGGAGCTGGTGCGCCTGCTGCTGCGGCCCCGCCTGGGTCCGCTGTGGGACGAGTTCACCGGCCCCGAGCGCCCCGCCCTGATGAGCGGCGCCGGGCTGGAAGAGATCCTGATCCAGGAGCCGCCGCGCTGGCTGCCCCCCGCTTACAAGGACTACAACGACCTGCTGGCGGCGGCAGTGGAGGCGGCGGTCAGCGAGAAGGACGCTCCCCGCGACCTGGCCGCCTGGCGCTGGGGCGCCGCTTCGCCCATTGTTCTTGAGCATCCTCTCTTCGGCCGCATCCCTGGGCTGGCCCACTGGGCGGGGCCCGGACAGCAGCCCCAGTCCGGAGGCAGCTATACCGTCAAGCAGGTCGGCCGCGCCTTCGGCCCCTCCGAGCGCATGACCGTGGACTTTGCCGACTTCGACGATTCCACACTCAACATCGTGACCGGACAGTCGGGCCAGCTCTTCAGCCCCTACTTCATGGACCAGTGGAAGGCCTGGTACGAGGGCACGACTTTCACCCTTCCCTTCTCAGACCAGGCAGTGAAGAGGTCCGCAGCGCATAGGCTGACGCTGCTGCCGGCAAGGTAGCCGTCAGCCGGTTAGCACTCGGCATTCCGCCATTGCCCGAAAGGCGAGACCGCGCGTGTGCGCCGAGGCCAGTGCCCGCGGCCGGCGGGAACGAGCGGAGTGCTGACGGCGGAAGGCTGGCGGCTGCTCTTATTGGTCGATCTGCTTGACGTCGTAGGCCTGGCCCACGATATCGATCTGGATCGCCTGCGGGGCATCGGTGGTGGTGTCGTAGATGACCAGTTCCCCGCCCACGCACACGTACACCACATTGCGGCCGGTGATGGCCGCCATGCCGGTGACCACTCCCTGCGGGGCACTGATGACCGCGGTGTTCCCCGAGATGTTGAACATGGACAGGCATCCCTGGGTCGCATTGCTGCAGGTCGAGGTGGAGCCGTTGGAGAAGGCGGCGTTGCGCGCCCCGATGTAGAGCTTGTTGTTGCCCGTCATCTCCATGCGGTCGTGATAGCCGTCGCTGATGGGCACGGTCGCGCTGATGCTCATGCCCGAGGTGTTGACCACGGTCAGGCGGCCGAAAGGCGGGGTGGTACCCGGACAGGCGGCGCCGCAGCTTCCCGCCACGTACAGCGTGGAGCCGTTCAGGAAGCCCACGGTGGCGCCCCCGGGAAGCAGCAGGGGCACACCCAGGGTCTGGCCCGCCATGGTCAGGGGCGTGACGCTGGCGGCGGCCCCGCCGCACTCCGGCCCGCAGCTCAGGACAAAGGCGATGCTGTCGTCGCTGGTGAAGACCGCCCCCACCGGCTGGTCCAGCACTCCGCCTCCGGTCACCGTGGTGGTGGTGTTATCGGCGGTGTTGATGACGGTGATGTCGTTGGAGCCGTCGCTGAAGACCAGCAGCTTCTTCCCATTGTGGCTGAGCGCCAGGCGCCGCGCGTTGGGCACGTTGACGTGGCCGGAGAGGGCCAGGCTGGTGAAATTCACGATCTCCACCACCCCGGCGGGCTGGCCGCTCACCGGCGCATTGGGCACGGCCACGTAGGCGGTCACGCTGTCGGGCAGGATGACCATGCTCTCGGTGGCGTCGGGCAGATTCACCGTCCCGCCCTGGATCTCGCCGTTGTTGTCGACGATACTGAGCTCGTTGACGCCGGCGTCGAACACCAGCGAGGTGGCGCGGTTCGGCGACAGCGCCATCAACTGCGGATTGCCCACCAGCGTGACCTGATTGGCCAGCAGAGTGTCGTTGTGGAAGTTGACGATCCGCAGCGCCGACGCGGGCAGGTTCGGGCTGCTGAAGCCGGCGTTGGAGACGAAAGCGCGGGTCGGAACCCCGCTGGTGACCGGCCCAGGATTGGCTGCCGGCGTGCTCGCGCAACCCGCCAACAGCATCAGGACCAAGAGACTGAGTAGTGCGCTGGCCGCTCGCTTCAACGCTCCCGCCCTCTGGGGATTCTAGGAATCATGGCAAGTGAATCGCAGATTATAGCAGAGGCGCGCGCTCGGCTTCCTCGCTCGGGGTAAGGATGCGCTCGCGGCTCGCCCAGGTTGCTTCGTGCCGGCGTCTTCCGCGCGGCTCTCGGGAAGTAGCTGGCGGCCCGCCATTCCTGTATCCTTCTGCGATGCCGCTGGATTTCCTCTCCCGCTTGAAGCAGGGCCCGCTGCTGTGCGACGGC
>DATIWW010000144.1:0-3860 GCA_035519175.1 Terriglobales bacterium | reverse complement strand
CGCGTGTTTTGCGAAGGCTGCGGAACGGCATTGCAGGCGGGCCAGAAGTTCTGTCCATCGTGCGGGCGCCAGTTGGGCATGGCCATCGTCACCCCGGTCGCTCCCGGCCGCGTGGAGCGCCACCTTAACCTCCTGGCCATCCTGTGGATGGCGGCTTCGGCGGTCCATCTCCTGGGCGCTGGCGTCCTTTACGTGATTGGCCGCACCCTCATGATGAAGGTAGGAGAGCAGGCGGGTCCGGTCGTGACCCCGGCCTTTTTCCAGGGCCTGTTCGCGATCCTGGCGGGGTACCTGCTGATCAAAGCTATCGCCGGCTTCATGGCGGGCTGGGGACTGCTGCAGAAGGAACCCTGGGCCCGCACCTTGACCCTGGTCATGGGCTTCTTGGAGCTGCTGCACGTCCCGCTGGGGACGGCGCTCGGGGTCTACACGCTGTGGGTGCTGCTCGCGCCCAACGCCGACCAGGAGTACCGCGGATTGCGGCGGGCCCGCGCAGCGTAGCCGGCTTCGGAGCGGCCTTCCCCCGGGGAGGCTGGCAGCGTCAGCGAGGGCGACCCGAAGCACAGGCCTCTTGTACTATGGGCGCGAACGGAGGCGCCCATGAAACCCGACCTTCTCACCAAGGCCCTGCTCACCCTGATCGCCGTCTTTCTCGGCTTGATCGCGCTGCACCCGCTGGCCGTTCCTGCGCCCGCAGCCGCAGCCACACCGCCCAGCGTCTATCCCTTCTACATCGAGCCCGGAACCACCATGGTGCGTTCGCCCGATGGCCGCCGCCAGGTTCTGGGCAAAGTCATGGTGGACATGACCACGGGCAACATCTGGGGCTTCCCCACTCTGAACGCGCAGCCCTATCCCATGGACAGCACCACCAGCGAGCCGCCGGTCTCCTCGCCCATCTACCTCGGTCGCTACGATTTCTCCGCCGCTATCCGCTGAGCGTGCGGGGGCGGGAGGTTTACTCGGTTGGGGAGAAGCGGTGCGGCCGGACCTTGCCGGTCAGCCCCTTGACCACCAGGTAGAGCACAGGGATGAAGAACAGGTTGAGCAGGGTGGATGCGATCATGCCGCCGAAGACGGTGGTGCCCACCGAGTGCCGGCCCGCCTTGCCCGCGCCCGACGCGATGACCAGCGGCACCACTCCCAGAATGAATGCGAACGAGGTCATCAGGATGGGCCGCAGGCGGATGCGCGCCGCCTCGAGGGCCGCCTCCAAGGTGGAGAGCCCGCGCTTCTCGCGCAACTGCTCGGCGAACTCCACGATCAGGATGGCGTTCTTGCTGGCCAGCCCGATCAGCATCACCAGCCCGATCTGACAGTAGACGTCGTTCTCCAGCCCGCGCAGCCACTGCGCGCCCACCGCCCCCAGCAGCGCCATGGGCACAGCCAGCAGGATGATGAAGGGCAGCGAGAAGCTCTCGTACTGCGCCGCCAGGGTCAGATAGACCACCAGCAGGCCCAGGCCGAAGAGCATGGCCGCCTGTCCTCCCGACTGCAGTTCCTCCAGCGAAAGACCTGTCCACTCGAAGGTGAAGCCCGGGGGCAGCGCCTTCCGGCTCAGGTCTTCCATGGCGGCGATGGCCTGGCCCGAGCTGTAGCCCGGACCCGACGCCCCGTCCAGCTCCGCCGAGCGGAACAGGTTGTAATGGCTGATGACCTGGGGGGTGGTGCTCTCCGTGATTTTCACCAGGTTGTCCAGCGGAACCATCTCTCCGGTGTCGGAGCGGACGTAGTATTGGCGGATGTCCTGGGGACTGGAGCGGAAGCGCGGGTCGGCCTGCACGTACACCCGGTAGGCGCGGTTGTTGAAGTCGAAGTCGTTGACGTACTCCGAGCCCATATAGACCTGCAGAGCGTCGGCGATCTGGCTCAGGGGCACGTGCATGGCCTTGGCCTTCTCGCGCTCCAGGGTCACCACGAACTGGGGATCGTTGGCGGTGAAGCTGGTGAACAGCACCGCGATCTCGGGGCGCTGGCGGCTCTGTCCGATCAGCCCCTGCGCGACCTTGGCCAGTTGTTGCGGGTCGTGGCCGGTGCGGTCCTCGAGCACGTACTGAAAGCCGCCGAACTCGCCCAGGCCTTGCACCGCCGGCGGTGAGAAGGCCACCACGTCGGCGCCCACGATCTTGGAGAGCGGGCCGCGCAGCCGCTGGATGATGGCGTCCGCCGAGTGCTCTTCGCTCTTGCGCTTTCCGAAGGACTGCAGCGTGGCAAACACCAGCCCGCGGTTGGGGGCGCTGCCTCCGAAGCTGAAGCCGCTCACGGCGAAGATGCCGACGATGTCTTTTTCCTGGCTCAGCGCTGCCGTCACCTGGTCCTCGATCTTCACGGTGTACTGCAGCGAGGCGCCCTGCGGCGCCTGCACCTGGATGATGAAGTAGCCCTGGTCTTCCGCCGGGACGAAGCCCTTGGGCACCCGCGCATACACCAGGTAGGCCGCCCCCAGCCCCAGGAAGAAGAGCACCAGTGCCACGCCCTTGTGCTCGAGGATGCGGCGCAGCGAGGCGCGGTAGGCCTCGGTAGTGCTCTTCACCAGCCGATCGACGGCCGAAAAGAAGGCGCCGTGCGCCCGCGCCCGTCCCAGCAGCAGCGCCGAGAGCGCGGGTGTCAGCGTGAGCGCGTTGAAGGCGGAGATGGAGATGGAGAAGGCGATGGTCAGCGCGAACTGGCGGAACAGGATGCCGGTGGTCCCGGGGAAGAACGCCACCGGCACGAACACCGACACCAGCACCAGCGAGGTCGCGATCACCGCTCCCGTCACCTCTTTCATGGCCGCCGAGGCCGCCCGGTAGGGGTCCTTCTCCCCTTCGCTGATGTGCCGCTGGATGTTCTCGATGACCACGATGGCGTCGTCCACCACCAGCCCTGTGGCCAGGGTGATGCCGAACAGCGTGAGGGTGTTGATGGAGAAGCCCAGCAGCTTGACGAAGGTGAAGGTCCCCACCAGCGAGACCGGGATGGTGGCCGCGGGGATGAGCGTGCTGCGCCAGTCCTCCAGGAAGAGGAAGATCACCAGAATCACCAGCCCGATGGCCTCGCCCAGCGTGATGAGTACGTCGGCGATGGACTCGCCCACCACATCGGTGGTGTCGAAGGCGACCTGGTACTTCAGCCCGGGAGGAAAGTGCTTGGAGAGGCGCTCCAGCTCCGCCAGCGCCGCCCGGTCCACTTCCAGGGCGTTGGCGTTGGAGAGCTGGGTGACGCCTACGCCCATGGCCTCGCGCCCGTTGTAGTCCAGCCGGCCGCTGTAGTCCTCGGCGCCCAGTTCGGCGTGGCCGATGTCCCGCAGCCGCACCAGGGTGCCGTCCGCCGCGGTCTTGAGGATGAGGTTGTCGAATTGCCCGGGATCGGTGAGCCGCCCCACCGCGCGCACGCTGATCTGGTAAGCCTGGGTGGCGGGCGACGGCTGCTGGCCCACCTGCCCCGCCGCCACCGGAACGTTCTGTTCTTCCAGCGCGTTGACCACGTCGGTGGCGGTCAAGCCGCGGCTGGCCATGCGCACTGGGTCCAGCCACAGCCGCATGGAATAGCGCCGCTCGCCGAAAATGAAAACGTCGGCCACCCCCGGCACGCGCTTGAGTGCGTCACGCACGTACACGTCCAGGTAGTTCGAGATGAACAGGTTGTCGTAGCGCTTGTCGTCCGAATAGAAGGCGGCGGCGAAGACGAAGTTGGTCGAGCTCTTGGTGATGATGACGCCGTTGGTGCGCACCTGCCCGGGCAGCCGCCCCTGCGCGATGTTGACGCGGTTCTCGATGTCCACCGCCGCCAGGTCCACGCTGCGGTTGAGGTCGAAGGTCACGGTGATGTTGCTGGAGCCGTCGTTGCCGCTGGTCGAGGTCATGTACTTCATGCCCTCG
>DATIWW010000143.1:0-3109 GCA_035519175.1 Terriglobales bacterium | reverse complement strand
TCAAGTTTCCTCAGGGCATGGTGGCCGTAGACTCCAAGTTCTCGCTGGAGAACTTCCGCAAGATGGCGGCGGCGGAGGGCGAAGAGGGGAAGAAGAGCGCGCGCCGCGAGTTTCTCCGCGACGTCAAGAAGCGGGTGGATGAGGTGGCCGGCAAGTACATCCGCCCGGCCGAGGGCACGCTGCCCTTCGCGCTCATGTATGTGCCCGCGGAGAACGTCTACTACGAAGCCATGCTGCGCGACGATGACGGCGCCGACCTCTACGAGCACTGCATGCAGCGGCGCGTCTTCCCGGTCTCGCCCAACTCGCTCTACGCGTACTTGCAGACCATCGTGGTGGGCCTGAACAGCCTGCGCATCAGCCAGCGCGCGGAATCCATGCTGCAGGAGATCGCCGCGCTCGAGCTGGAGATGCAGAAGTTCTCGGAGAACTACGACAAGCTGGGCACGCACCTGCGCAACGCCGGCAAGAGCTACGACGACTCGATCCGCGTCTTCGACAAGGTGGAAAGCCGGCTGGAACGGCTGGCGGGCAACGGCGCGCACGCCGACGCGCTGGGCGGGGAGCAGGCGAAACTAGCGCTGGAAGCGGAAAGCGGCGAGGCCCAGCGCTCTTCCCCAAAAACGTAAGGGGACGCATCGCGCGTCCCCTCTCTGGTTCCGAAACTGCCTAGTGTTTCTTTTTCTTCTTCGCCTTTTTCTTGGCTGCCATGGTTTCTATTCTCCCTTTCCATTCTTCATGGATGTGCAACGATGAATTGTTGCGTTGAAGAATGTATAGAGTCATTGAAAAACGAAGTCAAGTGAAAAATCGGCGACACGCGGCGGCGGAAACGCGCGCCGGGGGAAGAAAGTCGCGCGCGCGACGAGCGACATGGTTGAACAACCCGCTGGGCTCGTTCACCACCAGCCCTGGATCTTGCCCAGGATGAACAGGCCCACGCCGCTGAAGGTGTCCTGCCAGGCATGCGCCATCATGCCCGGGCGCAGGCTCCTGCGCCACAGCGCGAGCAGCCCGAAGAGCCCGCCGTAGACGGCGATCTGCGCCATGCGCCGCGGGCCCTGGTAGCCGTGGGCGGCGCCGAAGAGCAGCGCCTGCAGGATGAGGCCGCCCCAGCGGCTGCGCGTCAGGGCGGCAAACTGGCGCTGGAAGAGTCCGCGGAAGATCACCTCCTCGCAGAATCCGGCGGTGAGGCACAGCACCGGCCATAGCAGCAGCTCGCGGCCGTTGTGAGGAGCGAGGAACCCGATGGTCCGCCGCAGTTCTTCTAGATTCGTCCGGCCCAGGCCCAGCGCGAGCCCGACCGCGATCAGCACCAGGGCGGAAGCGACCCAGAAGCCGACGGCGATGCCGGCGTCGAGCAGCGCGCTCTCGAAGGTAGGCCATTTGCCGCCGACCAGTTCGCGCAGGGAGACGCGCTCACGGCGGATGCTGTACCAGACGAAAGCGACGAGCGCCCACTCCAGGGCCACGGTGGTCAGGTACAGCGGGATGCGTCCGTGGCGGTCGGCTGCCTGCCGCTGCCTTCCCTGGCTCCCCCCGAACGAAAGAAAGCCCATGAGCACCAGGAGCAGGATGGTGTGCAGCCAAGGAGCGACCTTGCGGAGTTCGGCAGGGGGCGGAGCAGGCGGCGCGGCGGCGGTGGCCAAGGCGGGTGTCCTTTCGACTCGCACGAAGAGCGCCCGGGCACTTTGCGGCGCTCCGGGCGCTCGCGACATCTTATAATGAGCGGCTGGAAATGCAATTAGGAGAACTTTCATGGCTCTGGAAGACGCAGTCATCATCTCGGCGGTGCGCACCGCGGTGGGGAAGTTCCAAGGCTCGTTGAGCGAGATGCGGGCGCCGCAACTGGGTGCGCTCGTGGTGCGCGAGGCGGTTCAGCGCGCCCAGCTCGACCCCAAGCAGATCGACGAATGCATCATGGGGAACGTAGTGGCGGCGGGGCTGGGACAGAACCCGGCGCGGCAGGCGGCGCTCTACGGCGGGTTGGCGCCCGAGGTCGCGGCCATGACCATCAACAAGGTGTGCGGCTCGGGACTGAAGGCGGTGGGGCTGGCGGCGCAGGCAGTGCAGACCGGCAACAGCGAGATGGTGGTGGCCGGGGGCATGGAATCCATGAGCAACGCGCCCTATCTGCTGCCGCAGGCGCGTAAAGGGATACGGCTGGGCAACGCTCAGGTGATCGACTCCATGATCCACGACGGCCTGTGGGACATCTACAACGACTATCACATGGGGATGACCGGCGAGAACGTGGCCGAGAAGTACAAGATCACGCGCGAGGAGCAGGACGAATTCGCGCTCCACTCGCACCGCAAGGCGGTGGCCGCGTGGAAGGAGTGCCGCTTCGAATCGCAGGTGGTGGCGGTGGAGCTGCCGGCGAAGAAGAAGGGCGAGGCGCCGGGGAAGTTCGCCAAGGACGAGTGCCCGCGCGAGGACACCACCCTGGAGGCGCTGCGCGCGCTCAAGCCCGCCTTCAAGAAGGACGGCACCGTGACCGCGGGCAACGCGCCCGGGGTGAACGACGGCGCGGCCGCGCTGGTGGTCACCACGGCCAAGCGCGCCCAGGAACTGGGCGCCAAGCCGCTGGCGCGTATCGTGGGGCAGGCGGTCTCGGGCGTCGAGCCCAAATGGGTGATGATGGCCCCGGTGGGCGCCGTCCGGAAGCTCTGGCAGAAGACGGGGTGGAAGAACGAGGACGTGGACCTGTACGAGCTGAACGAGGCCTTCTCGGTGCAGGCGCTGGGGGTGATGCGCGAGTTGGGGCTCGATCCCGCGAAGGTCAACGTCAACGGCGGGGCGGTGGCCATCGGGCATCCCATCGGGGCCTCGGGCGCGCGCATCCTGGTGACGCTGCTCTACGAGATGATCCGGCGCGACGCGAAGAAGGGCCTCGCCTCACTCTGCATCGGCGGGGGCATGGGCGTGGCGCTCGCGGTCGAGCGCTAGCGCGCCGGCGGCGCGTACTTGATGGTGTAGACTGAAACGGAGCCTTGGGGGAGGAGCAGCGGATGGGCAAGAAGGTGGCGGTGGTGACCGGCGGCATGGGCGGGCTGGGCGAGTCGATCTCGACGAAGATGGCCGACGCGGGCTATCAGGTAGTCGTGAC